>NZ_JBEZDT010000050.1:0-59067 GCF_040648455.1 Catellatospora sp. NPDC049133 | reverse complement strand
CGACAACGCCCAGCATCCTGCACCCGGCCACACCGCCACCAGGGCGAACCGAATGCAGTCACGCTCAGCTAACCCGACCAACAGTTCACACCCTGACTGCGAGGACAGGCTCAAGCCGCGCGTGGTCGCGAGACGGTTCAGCTCGCCGGGCCGTACAGCTGGGCGACGTCGGGCGAGTCGAGCCAGCCGCTGTAAGTCGGCTGCTGCGGCCAGCCCTCTGGGGAGTCCTGCCACTCCTCCTGCCGCCCGAAGGGCAGGGTGTCGACCAACGCGAAGGTGTACGTGAGCTGTTCGGCTCCGCGGCCGGTCGTGTGCCAGGTGCGGTAGACCCGGTCGCCGTCGCGCAGGAACACGTTGAACCCGAACCCGCCGCCGGGTGGGGCGTCGACGTCGGCCCCGAACGGGCTGTCGGCGGTGGAGTACCACGTCATGGTGTTGCCGACGCGTTCGGCATAGGCGAGGGCCGCCTCGATCGGGCCCTGGGTGACGATGACGAATCGCGCGTCGTAGTTGTCGAGGAAGTCCAGCCGGGTGAACGACGAAGTCAGGCTGGTGCACCCGCCGCACTGCCACTCGGCGTCCGGGTCCCACATGTGGTTATAGACGATCAGCTGCGACTTGCCGTCGAAGATGTCGACGAGCCGGACCGGGCCTTCGGCCCCGACCAGGGTGTAATCGGGCATAGGCACCATGGGCAGCCGTCGCCGCTGCGCCGCGATCGCATCGAGTTCCCGGGTGGCCGCCTTCTCGCGGACACGCAGTTCGTCCAGTTCCTTACGCCAGGTCGCCTGGTCGACGACAGGTGGAAAGGCCATGATCACCATCTCCTTCTTCTCGCCCCTCCACCCTAAGACCGGTCCCGGCGCGGAAACTCATCGAACCGCCGCCGACATCACCCCTCGCCGCGGTCGCCCGGGACCAGTAACGGGCCGCCGTGGCCGGGCAGACCCCGGTCGGCAGGAATCGCCTCCTCGACCGCGCCGTCGGCCTCGACGCCGTGCGTGCGCGTCTGCGCGGCCAGGCGCTCGTAGTAGACCGACACCGCCGCGAGCACACCGCGGACGGCGTCCAGCAGTTCGGTTCCCGCCCGCTCGACGACGTCGGCCTCGTGGATCTCGAAGGCCCGGATCGCCCGCAGTACGGCGGACTTCAGGTCGCTGAGCAGCTGGACGTCGGCATGGGCGTAGATGCGGCACAGTGCGGTGACCCGGCGGTGGTCGTCGCCGGTCAGCAGCAGTTGCTTGACGGCGGTCACGGAGGTCCGCACGAGGGTGACGTCGGGCCGGGCCGACAGGGCTGCGAGTTCGGTGTCGAGGTGGCGGACGTCCTGCTGCGGGTCGCAGAAGCCGACGGTGTGCTGCCACAGGGTGCGCAGGTCGTCGTGCAGGATCCCGTCCAGGTAGCTGACCAGGAACCGGCGGTGTCCTTCGATGACGTACTGCGCCTTGAAGGCCGTCAGGTCCCGGGGGTCTTCGCCCAGGGTGGTGACCGCGGCGGTGAACCCGTAGTCGGCGGTGAGCGCGTTGCGCATGGCGACCAGCATGTACAGGAACCGCACCCAGCCCCGGAAAAGTTCCTCCAGCGGCAGCGAGCGCAGGCCGCCCTCGGTGAGCACCACGCCCCAGCGCGCGCCGAACTGCAGTCGGCGCAGGTGGCCGATCTGGTACATGGAGAGCTGCGAGTCGATCTCGGCGTGCGCGTGGTGCAGCACTTTGCGGTATGCCGCGGTCGCGTCCATGCCGACGTAGTTGCGGACGATGTGCGGCCCGCCGATGTGCAGGTGGATGAACTCGCTGACGTCGATCACGGCCCCGCCGACGGCCATCCAGTAGCCCGTGTCGGGCGTGTCGTGCCGCGCCAGGTCTGACACCTCGACACGCGGCGTCTGCTGGGCGTGGCCGAGGTAGGTGGTGAAGACGTCCTGGGCGAGGCGTCCGTCGGCGACCAGCCGGCGGAGGAACTCCCGGCCGTCGCCGGGCACGATGGCGGTCAGCGCCTGGAGCACCGCGACGGAGAAGCGCGAGCTGCCGCAGACGTAGACGGATGCGCCGCGGCCGCCGTCCTCGACGGGCCGCAGCAGGTCCCAGAGACCGTCGGCTTCGGCCCGGATCACGTCGTCGACCCGCCGCCGCTGCCCGGCTCCGACGACATGGCGCCGGCCGTCGAACCGGATCCCGGCGTCGGCGCGGGAGAACGCCACGGCCAGGTTCAGCCGGCCGGCCGCGGCCGCCGTGTCCAGCTCGATGTGCTCGACGAACTCATCCGGCGTCCGGACGCCCAGGTAGAGCCGGTTCTCACCGGGTCCGGTGCGCGCGGCGACGAACCCCAGGAACGGGGCGATCCCGGAGCCCGCGGCGAACATGACGACGGGGGCCGCCGGGTCGGCCGGCAGCCGGAACCTGGGGGTGGCCACGATCTGCAGGGAGAGCCGTTGCCGGCCGTCGAGACTTGCCCGGCGCAGGAAGTGCGATGCCGCGCCTTGGCGTTCGCGCGGGTACGACCACGGCGTGCGGGCCGAGGTGTAGTCGAGTCCCGCGACGACCAGTTTCAGGGTGGTCGCCGGTTGACCGGGCGGCGGAGCCGAAGCGATCGAGTAGAGCCGGAACGGTTCGGGCGCGATGACCGCGCAGAAGGCGTCGCTGTCGCCGGCGTCGGCCTTCCAGAGCCGGGTGACGTCGTATCCGCCGGCGTACAGCAGGTTCAGGACGTCCCACAGCTCCCACTGGTCCTCCATGCGGGCGTCGACGACCCGCTGCCACGCGCCGACGGCCGTGAGTCTCGTGAGCCGTTTGGCGACCTCCCGGCCGATCGGCCGGAGCTGGGCGAAGCGCAGCAGCGTCCGCAGCGGCAGGACGTCGACGTCGCCGTAGCCCTCCCGGCAGGCCACCGCCGCCCGCCAGCGCGGGGTGAGCGGCACCAGCTCGTCGCCGGTGGCCTGCAGCGCGGCGACCGTGCGGCGCACGAGGTCGTCGTCGTGCTCGGCCAGCACGCCGACCCGGTCCCCGGGCAGGTGGTGCACGCCCTGGCCGGTCACGTCGATGTCCAGGTAGCAGGTCCAGCCACCGGACTCGCCGGTGACGACCCGGCCACGGCGGGCGGTCCCGAACACCACGGGCGCGCCCACCGGCGGACGGCGTTCCTCGCGGACGACGGCCAGCTCCCCGTCGACCTTGTCCCAGGTCCGGTCCTTGAACAGCCCGGTGAACCGGGCGCCGGTGGTCACCTGCCGGCCGACTTTGAACGCCACCTCCAGGAAGCCGTACGCCTTGATGCGGTGCAGTCCCATCCAGCCGCGGTCGCCGACGTAGGCGTCGAGCATCGCGTTGTAGACGCCGCGCAGGGCGCTGCTGCGGGTGTCCTCCACGTACTGGCGCACCGACACCTCACGCAGTGCCGCCACGAGTTCCTGCCAGTGCCGGGGGAAGTATCCGGCAAGGTAGGTGCTCTGCTGCCCGACGAGGGAACCGTAGTCCCGGCGTTCGAGGAACGCGTCGAGCGCGTGGATCTGCGGTTGGGCGGTGCCGCTCGGGCTGGGCGCGCCTTCGAAGATCGGCACGCCGGCGGTGCCGACCGTCTTGGCCCAGAGCACCTGGTCGAGGGGGTGCCGGCCGCGGGGGTTGGGGTCGATCTGGGGGTAGATGGCCTGGGTGACGTGCTGCAACTGGTCGAGGATCACCAGCAGCGCCCCTTCCAGCGCGGCCGGGTCGTCGGCGACCACGGCCTCCTGGGCGTCGAGCATCGCGCCCAGCACGGGTGTGAGCCCCATCGCGAACTCGGTGGTGACCAGGTAGAACACCCGCTCGGCGGCGTTGTTCCAGGTCGGCACGAGCAGGTCCATGTTGTCCAGCGCCCGGGGACCGGACGGGTCGCGCAGCCGCCAGTTGTAGAAGAACAGGTCGATGTACGACACGGCCGGGGTCTGCTTGCCCAGCCGTCGCGAGACGGTGGTCCACGGCCGCAGCAGCGAGTCGGGCAGCGCGGCGGGCGGGTCGATCGCCATGTACTGATAGGCGTGGGCGAACACGCCGAGCAGGGTCGAGGCGCGCAGCAGGTAGCGGTCGGGCAGTGCCTCGGGTCTGGCGTCGAGGACCGGCATCGCGTCGAACGCCCGGCGCAGCGTGAGCCGGCGGAACAGGTCGGGCAGCCGGTCGGTCATCTCGTCCCAGGCGCGGTGCGAGTCCGGGAAGGCCAGCAGCGGCGGTAACGCGGGCAGGAACCCGTGCGCGAGCGACAGGAACCCGTCGAGTTCGTGGCCTACCTGGCGGTTGTGCGCCTCAGCGGCCCGCACCACCCGCCGCGCGGCGACGTCGGGCGGGGTGTCGGGCCGGAAGACGGTCAGGTGCGACTCGTCGACCGACACCGTCGCGTTCGGATCGACGAACATCCAGGCCACGTCGAACCGGCCGATCCGGATCCGGTCCCCCGGAACAAGCGCCTGGCGGCGGGTCAGCCGCTGGTCGTTGACGTAGGTGCCGTTGGTGCTGCCGAGATCGGTGAGCACCAGGTAGTCGCCGATCAACTCCAGTTGCGCATGGCGCCGGGACACGCTGCTGTCGTCGAGCTTCACCGCGGCCACGCCGGCGTCACGGCCGAACGTGACCGGCAGCGCGCACACCCGCTCACTGGTCGTCTGGGTGTGCCGATCGGTCAGGACCAGCCGCAGCTCAGGAATGGTAGATCACCGCTCGGCACAGGTCGGCGCGTGACAGAGTGCCGACGAGTTTGCCGCCGTCGACGACGGGAAGCCGCCGGATCCCGCGGTCGATCATGACTATCGCCGCGCGGGCGAGTTCGTCGCCGGGGCTGACGGTCGCCGCGTCGCGGACGACGAGGGGGTCGACGGGGCGGTCGGCGAGAGTGCGGCCCCGCTCCAGGAAGATCCGGAACGCGTCCGCGAGCGTGCCGCCGTCGGCGGTGACGTCGTCGAAGCCCGGCAGCATGGCGCGCACCAGGTCCTCTTCCGACAATGAGCCGACGAACCGGCCTTCGTGGTCCAGCACCATCAGCTGCCCGACCTCGGACACGCTGACCACCTCGGCCGCGCGCCGGATGGTGGCGCCGAGCCTTATGTATGCCGGGAACGCCGTCATCACGTCGCTGACCCGCACGCCACCTCCCAGGTCCGAACTACGGTCGTCTCGCCACGCGAATCCGTCACGAGCTGGTGCTGAACGCGAATGGAGCCGATCCGGCGTACGGTTTGGAGGGCCGTCTCCGGCCGAGTTTAGCCAGACCTGTCACCGGCGATGATCCGATGATCGGCGGACGCCGCGATCCGTTGGGCCGACGTCGGTGTCGCGACGTTCCATCGAAAGCGGGCGAGCATGAGGCGACCGACACTGTTCCTGACGGTGGGTCTGCCCTGCACAGGGAAGACCACCGCGGCCCGGCGCATCGAGATCGAGCTGGACGCGCTTCGTCTGACGAAGGACGAATGGGTGAAGGCCCTCTACGGTGACGACAATCCGACTTCGGCCGGGGATGTGATCGAGGGGCGGCTCATCCGGATCGGGCTGCGCGCCCTGGAACTGGGCAACAACGTCGTGATCGACTTCAGCCTCTGGAGTCGGGACGAGCGCTCCGCGCTGCGCCGGGCAGCAGCGGACCGGGGCGCGGCGGTCGAGTTGCTCTACTGCGAACTGACCCCGTCGGAGCAGCGGAAACGAGTCGATCAGCGCCAAGCCGAAGAGCCGCACACGACCTGGCCCATGTCCGACGAGGAACTGACCGAGTGGGCTGCCTTCATGCAGATCCCGACCCCAGGCGAACTCGACGGCAGCGAACCCGTCGACAACCCGCCGGCCGGATTCGCGACGTGGGACGAGTGGCGCGAACACCGCTGGCCGCCATCGGTCTCCTGACCGCACGTCAGGCGAGTCAGGCGTCCACCCCGACGAGGCGCAGCACCGCGGCGGCCACCGCCCGCTGCAGCTCCTCCGGCGGTGCGACGGGCAGGTCGCGGCGTATCCCGATGACGCTCTCCACGAGCCCGAACACGAGATCGCCGAGGAACGCGTCCGCGCCTGCCGGCGCGGCGGCGGCCGTGAGCACGCGATACGTCTCGCGAAGGCGCTCCCGCTCGGTGCGGAAGCGGTTGAAGGGTTCGGTCGCGACCTCGGGCAGGGCGTAGAGGATGCCGACGTTCCAGCGGGCGGTGAGCAGGACTCCCACGTCGTAGGTCACCAGCGCGTGCAGGGCGGCAGCCGGGGCGGGGCCCTGCCGGTCGAGGTCGGCGGCGTAGTCCAGCGAGGGACGGACGGTCGCTTCGAGCAGTTCGGCGAGGATCTGCTCCTTGTTGTCGAAATGGTAGTAGAGCGAGGCCTGCCGGATGCCGACCGCCTCGGCGATGAGCCTGGTGGACGTGGCCGCGTAGCCGCGCTGGGCGAACAGTTCCGCGGCGGCGTCGAGGATCTCCTCGCGGGCGGTGGCCGCGGGCAGGCGGCGCGCTCCGGACCTGGGGCGGCCGACGGCGGCGGGCTGCGGTTTCACGCCCTGCATCGTCGCATCCCGCCCGCGCGGGGCTGTTCACTGCTCCGCCATGTCCGCGGTGAGTTTGCGGCAACGCAGGTTTTACCGCGGAGCACTCAGCCCGATACGCCTCCGCATAAATCTGTCGGCCGACAGGTATTGGCGGTCGGCGGGTTCAGGATCCGCCGCCGAAAACGAGGAGGCGGTCATGTCCCCCACCCCCGCTCCGCCCGCGCCGCCCCCGGTCGCCGTGACCGGTCCCGGCGCCGACGCCGCGGACCTGCGCGGCTTCGGCTACGAGCCGGAGCTGCGCCGCAGCATCGGCAGCTACGCGTCGTTCGCCGCCGGATTCTCCTTCGTCTCGATCCTCACCACGGTGTTCCAACTGTTCGCCTTCGGCTTCTCGTTCGGCGGGCCGGCCTTCTTCTGGACCTGGCCGCTGGTGTTCGCCGGGCAGTTCATGGTCGCGCTGACCTTCGCCGAGCTGGCCGCCCGGTATCCGATCTCCGGCTGCATCTACCAGTGGTCGCGCCGCCTGTCGAACTCGGCGGTCGGCTGGTTCGCCGGCTGGGTGATGATCATCGCGCAGACCGTCACCGTCGCGGCGGCAGCCATCGCCCTGCAGGTGGTGCTCCCGTCGATCTGGTCGGGGTTCCAGCTCGTCGGCGACGACCCGTCGCTGACCTCGCCCACCGGGGCGACCAACGCCGTCATCCTCGGCTCGATCCTGATCGGCCTGACCACGCTGGTGAACGTCATCGGCGTACGCCTCATGGCGATCATCAACAGCACCGGCGTGACGCTGGAGATCATCGGCGTGGTCGCGGTGGTGGTGCTGCTGCTGGTCAACGCCGAGCGCGGGCCGGGCGTCGTCCTCGACACCGGCGGCACCGGTTCGGGCTTCGGCTACGTCGGGGCGTTCCTGGTGTCGGCGCTGATGGCCGCCTACGTCGTGGTCGGCTTCGACAGCGCCGGCGAGCTCAGCGAGGAGACCCGCGACCCGCGCCACACCGCGCCGCGCACCATCCTGCGGGCGCTGGCCGCCTCCGGCATCGGCGGCGGCTTGATGCTGCTGGTGGCGCTGATGGCGGCGCCTAGCCTGACCGACGGGCGGCTGGCCACCGAGGGCCTGCCGTACGTGCTGATGAGCAGGCTGGGCGAGACCGGCGGGCGCATCCTGCTGATCGACGTCGCGATCGCGGTCGTGGTCTGCACCCTGGCGATCCAGACCGCGGGCAGCCGCATGGTGTTCTCCATGGCCCGCGACGGTGTGCTGCCGTTCTCCGCGGCGCTGCGCAAGGTGTCGCCGCGCACCGGCGCGCCCGCCCTGCCCGCGATCGTCGTCGGCGTCGGCGCCGCCGCGGTGCTGTTCGTCAACATCGGACAGGCGGCGCTGTTCACCGCCCTCACCAGCGTCTGCATCGTCATGCTCTACATGGCGTACGCGCTGGTGACGGTGCCGCTGCTGGTGCGCCGGCTCAAGGGCTGGCCGCGTGGCGAGGACGCCGCCGCCACCGAGCGTGGCGGGCGGCTGTTCTCGCTGGGCAGGTGGGGTCTGGCGGTCAACGTGCTGGCCGTCGTCTACGGCATCGGCATGATCCTCAACCTGGGCTGGCCCCGCCAGGAGGTCTACGACCCGACCGGCGAGCACTGGTACCTGCACTACTTCTCACTGCTGTTCGTCGGCGGCTCGCTGCTGGTCGGCGCGCTGGTGTACCGGCGCTTCCGCGCCCGGACCAGTTCGCCGCAACTGCTGCTCCCGCTGGCCGTCGTGGCCGAGGGAGAGGCCGCGTGACGGGCTCGACCGCCACCACCGCCGGGGCGCGGGCACACGCCCGCGCCCAGGGCGGCACCGTCACGGCCTGCATGCCGACCGTGCCCGCCCGCGGGCTGGCCGAGCCGCCCGCGGGCGTCGACGCCGCCGACCTGGTCTGGGCCGAGACCGTGCCCGGCGGGGGCTACGCGCACCGGCGGCTGGCCGCCGGGACGGCGCTGCGGCTGACCGACCTCGACGGCGACGCCTGCGTGTCGGTGCTGCTGTTCAGCGCTGACGAGCCCTGGGAGCGGCTCAACGTCGCCGACACCGTCAAGGTGCTGTGGCAGGCCTACGTCGGCGAAGGCCACCTGCTGCTGTCCGACCAGGGGCGGGTGCTCGCCTCGGTCACCGCCGGGGCCCGCGACCGCTCCGACACCTTCTGCGGCACGTCCACCCTGCTGCGCAACACCGAGCGCTACGGCGACGGCGCCGCCCACGGCCCCTCCCCCGCCGGGCGGGAGCTGTTCACGCTGGCCGCGGCCAAGCACGGGCTCAGCCGCCGGGACCTGCCGCCGAGCATCTCGTTCTTCCAGGGCGTACGCGTCGACGCCGACGGCACGTTCCGCTGGCTCGGTTCGGCCGGGCCCGGCGCGAGCGTCGAACTGCGCACCGAGATGCCGGTCGTCGCGCTGCTGGCCAACGTGCCGCACCCGATCGACCCCCGTCCGGCGTACACGTGCACCCCGGTGCAGGTGCGGGCCTGGCGGGACCGGCGGACCGCGCCCGGTGATCCGCTGTGGACGCGTACGCCCGAGGGCGAGCGCGCGTTCGCCAACACCGCCGACCACCTCACCGCCCGGGGGCTCTCGTGACCGCGTCCACTACCGTGCCCGCCCTGGTGCCGGGCACCGTCGTGCTCGACGAGACGGTCCCCGCCAGGGCCCCGTGGTCGGCGGTCGTCCGCCGCGGGCAGGTGCTGACCATTGTCGACCTGCACGGCAACCAGGCCGTCGACTGCCTGATCTACCGCGCCGACGACACCGCCGAGCGGTACTCCGCACCCGACACGCTGGCCGCCCAGGGCGGCATCTTCCTGACCGCGGGAAGCGTGCTGCGCTCGTCGGAGGGCCGCGCGCTGATGACCGTCGTGGCCGACGAGGTCGGCCGGCACGACACCGTCGGCGGGGCGTGCAGCCGCGAGTCCAACACCCTGCGCTACGGCCACCACACCGCGCACCAGCACGCCTGCGTCGAGAACTTCCTCGCCGAGGGAGCGCGGTGGGGCCTGGGCAAACGCGACCTGGTCAGCAACATCAACTGGTACATGAACGTGCCCGTCGACCCGGACGGCAGCCTCGGCATCGTCGACGGCATCTCCGCCCCCGGCCTGCGCGTCGCCCTGCGCGCCGAACTCGACGTGCTGGTGCTGGTGTCGAACTGCCCCCAGGTCAACAACCCGTGCAACGGCTTCGACCCGACCCCGGTGCGTTTGGTCGTCACCGCGCCCTGAGCCGCCGTCCCCGCTGAGAGGCCCGCCATGTTCGACACCCTGCTCGTCGCCAACCGCGGCGAGATCGCCTGCCGAGTCATCCGCACCGCCGCGCGGCTCGGGCTCAAGACCGTCGCCGTCTTCTCCGATCCCGACCGGTCCGCCCCGCACGTGCGGATGGCCGACGCCGCCGTGCACCTGGGCCCGGCCCCCGCCCGCGACAGCTACCTGCGGGTGGACCGGGTCCTGGCGGCGGCGCTGGCCACCGGCGCGGGCGCCGTGCATCCCGGGTACGGGTTCTTGTCCGAGGACGCCGGGTTCGCCGCCGCCGTCGAAGCGGCCGGGCTGGTGTTCGTCGGCCCCACGCCGCAGCAGATCACCGCGTTCGGGGCCAAGCACACCGCCCGTGACCTGGCCCGCGCCGCCGGGGTGCCGATGATCGAGGGCACCGGGCTGCTGTCCGGCCTGGACGAGGCGCTGGCAGCCGCCGACGGCATCGGCTACCCGGTGATGGTCAAGGCGACCGGTGGCGGCGGCGGCATCGGCATGCGGGCCTGCCACACCCCGCAGGAGCTGGCCGCGGCGTACGACCAGGTGGAGCGCCTGGCCGTGGCCAGCTTCGGCAGCGGCGGGGTGTTCCTGGAGCGGTATGTGCCGCGCGCCCGGCACGTCGAGGTGCAGGTGTTCGGCGACGGCCGGGGCAGCGTGGTCGTGCTCGGCGACCGCGACTGCAGCCTGCAGCGCCGCAACCAGAAGGTGATCGAGGAGGCACCCGCGCCGGGGCTGCCGGACGCGGTCAGGCAGCGGCTGCACGCCTCCGCTTCTGCGCTGTGCGCGTCGGTGGACTACCGCTCAGCGGGCACGGTGGAGTTCGTGTACGACGCCGAACGCGAGCAGGCGTCGTTCCTGGAGGTCAACGCCCGGTTGCAGGTCGAGCACCCGGTGACCGAGCAGGTCTTCGGCGTGGATCTGGTCGAGTGGATGCTGCGGCTGGCGCAGGGCGACCACAGCGTCGTGGAAACCCCGCTCCGCCCGGCCGGGGCGGCCGTCGAGGCGCGTGTGTACGCCGAGGACCCGACGCAGGACCACCGGCCCAGTGCCGGGCTGGTCACCCGGGCCGAGTTCCCCGCGTCGGCCCGCATCGACGGGTGGGTCGAGGCCGGCACCGAGGTCAGCACCTTCTACGACCCGATGCTGGCCAAGGTCATCGTCACCGGCACGGATCGCGACGAGGCGTTCGCGGCGCTGCGGGCGGCGCTGGCAGGCACCCGCATCGACGGCGTCGAGACGAACCTGGGGCTGCTGCGGGCCGCCGCGGCCGACGCCGACGTCCTCGCCGCCGCGCACAGCACCGCCACGCTGGCCGACGTGGCCGACGGCGAGCCCAGGATCGTCGTCGAACGACCTGGCACGCTCACCGCCGTGCAGGACTGGCCCGGCCGGACCGGGCTGTGGGAGGTCGGGGTGCCGCCGTCCGGGCCCATGGACGACCTGTCGTTCCGGCTGGGCAACCGGGCGCTGGGCAACGCCGAGGGCGCGCCGGGACTGGAGTGCACGGTGGACGGACCGGCGCTGCGCTTCACCGCCGCCACCACCGTCTGCGTCACCGGCGCGACGGTGCCGGTGACCGTCGACGGCACGCCGGTGCCTTGCTGGGAGCCGGTCGAGGTGCCCGCGGGTGCGGTCCTGGACGTGGGCCGCGCGACCGCCGGGCTGCGGGCGTACGTCCTGGTCGCGGGCGGGTTCGAGGTGCCCCGGTATCTGGGCAGCGCGGCGACGTTCACCCTCGGCCAGTTCGGCGGACACGGCGGGCGGGCGCTGCGGGTCGGCGACGTGCTGCGGGCCGCCATGCCGACCGCGCCGATCACGGGACCGGTCCCGCTCCAGGACCGGCCCGTGATCGGCACCGAGTGGCGGCTCGCCGTCACCGAGGGCCCGCACGCCGCGCCGGAGTTCTTCCTGCGCGAGGACATCGAGGCGTTCTACGCCGCGAGCTGGCAGGTGCACTTCAACTCCGCCCGCACCGGGGTGCGCCTGGTCGGGCCGAAACCGCGCTGGGCCCGCGCCGACGGCGGCGAGGCGGGGCTGCACCCGTCGAACATCCACGACACCCCGTACTCCGTCGGCGCGGTGGACTTCACCGGCGACGTGCCGATCCTGCTCGGCCCGGACGGCCCGAGCCTGGGCGGATTCGTCTGCCCGGCCACCGTGGTCACCGCCGAACGCTGGAAGCTGGGCCAGCTCAGCCCCGGCGACACCGTCCGGTTCACACCGGTCGGCGACGACACCGCCGCCGCGCTGCGGGCCGGCCGGTCGGGGCCGGTGCTGCTACTGCCGCCGGGCACCGGTGACGACGGCGTGCTGGCCCGCCGGGACCCGAGCGACGCCGGACCCGCCGTCACCTACCGGCGCAGCGGCGACGACAACCTGCTCGTCGAGTACGGCCCGATGACCCTCGACCTGGGCCTGCGGCTGCGCGCCCACGCGCTCATGGAGCGGCTGCGCGCCGAGCGGCTGCCCGGCGTCGTCGACCTGACCCCCGGCATCCGCTCGCTGCAGATCCACGTCGACCCGGACGTGCTGCCCGTACGGCGGCTGCTCGACCTGGCCCGCGGCGTGGAGGACGAGCTGCCCGCGACCTCCGCGCTGCAGGTGCCCAGCCGGGTCGTGCACCTGCCGTTGTCCTGGGACGACCCGGCCACCCGGGAGGCGATCGCCCGCTACATGGCCGGGGTGCGCGACAACGCCCCCTGGTGCCCGTGGAACATCGAGTTCATCCGCCGCGTCAACGGGCTCGACAGCGCCGACGACGTGTACCGCACCGTCTACGACGCCAGCTACCTGGTGCTCGGCCTCGGCGACGTGTACCTCGGCGCGCCGGTCGCCACACCGCTGGACCCCCGGCACCGGCTGGTCACCACGAAGTACAACCCGGCCCGCACCTGGACCCCGGAGAACGCCGTCGGCATCGGCGGGGCCTACCTGTGCATCTACGGCATGGAAGGGCCCGGCGGCTACCAGTTCGTCGGCCGCACCGTGCAGGTGTGGTCGCGGTGGCGGCAGTCCGGCGGCTTCGAACCCGGCTCGCCGTGGCTGCTGCGCCACTTCGACCGGATCTCCTGGTATCCGGTCGGTGCCGACGAACTGCTCGACCTGCGTGCCGACGTCGCCGCCGGACGCCACGACCTGCGTATCGACGACGGCGTGTTCCGGCTGGCCGACCACGAGACGTTCCTGGCCGACAACGCGCCGTCCATCGCGGACTTCCGCGCCCGGCAGGCCACGGCGTTCACCGCCGAACGCGATGCCTGGGCCGCGGCCGGCGAGTTCGACCCCCGGCCCGAGCCCGAGGCCCCGGCCGCCGCGGCGACTGTCGCGGTGCCCGACGGCGGCGCGCTGGTCGAGGCGCCGATGCTGTCCAGCGTATGGCGGGTCGACGTGCGCCCCGGCGACCGCGTCCGCGCCGGGCAGCCGTTGCTGGCGCTGGAGGCCATGAAGCTCGAAACGGTGATCGTCGCCCCGCAGGACGGCCAGGTCACCGACATCCTCGTCACCCCCGGGTCCCAGGTGGCCCCGGGCAGCCCGCTGGTCGTACTCACCGGGAGGACCCGATGACCCCGCAGGACCGCGTACGCGACGCGTACGCCCGGCTCGCCCGCGGCGAGCGCCCCGAAGCGTGGATCACGCTGCGCGCCGAGGAGGACGTCCTGGCCGACGCGGCCGCGTTGGAGCAGCGGCTGGCGGCGGGTGAGCGGCTGCCGCTGGCCGGTTCGCTGCTGGCGGTCAAGGACAACATCGACGTCGCCGGCCTGGCCACCACCGCGGCCTGCCCGGAGTACGCGTACCTGCCCGAGCGCAGCGCCCCGGCCGTGCAGCGGCTGGTCGACGCGGGCGCGCTCGTGCTCGGCAAGACCAATCTGGACCAGTTCGCCACGGGCCTGGTCGGCACCCGCAGCCCGTACGGCGCGGTCCGCGACGTCCGCGATCCGGCGCGCGTGTCGGGCGGGTCGAGTTCCGGCTCGGCCGTGGTGGTGGCGCTGGGCATCGCGGACCTGGCGCTGGGCACCGACACCGCCGGGTCGGGGCGGGTGCCAGCCGCGTACCAGGGCGTCGTCGGGGTGAAACCGACCCGGGGCCTGGTCCCGACCGACGGCGTGGTGCCGGCCTGCCGCAGCTTCGACTGCGTCACCGTCTTCGCCCGCACGCTCACCGCCGCCCGGCAGGCGATGTCGATCATGTCGGAGCCTGCGGGGCGGCCCTGGCCCGCGGACGCTCCACTGGCCGCGCCGCCCGCGCCCGTCGTCGCGGTGCCCGACCGCGACGAGCTGGTCGGCATGTCCGCGCCGTGGCTCGACGCCTTCGAGCAGGCTGCCCAGACACTGGTCAAGGCCGGGGCGCGGCTGCGCCCGATCCGGCTGGCGCCGTTCCTGGCCGCCGCGAAGCTGCTCTACGGCGGCGGCTTCGTCGCTGAGCGGTACGCGGCGGTCGGCGCCTTCCTCGACGGGCGTCCCGCCACCGCCGATCCGACCGTCGCCGGGATCATCACCGCCGCTCGGGACGTGCCCGCGCATGTGCTGGTCGCCGACACCGAGCGCCTGGAGCGGCTGCGCGAGCAGGCGATGGCCGAATGGGGCGACGCTGACGCGCTGCTGCTGCCGACCGCCCCGGTCCACCCCACGATCGCGCAGGTCGCCGCCGACCCGGTGGGCGTCAACGCGCTGGTGGGCACGTACACCAACTTCTGCAACCTGTTCGACCTCGCGGCCGTCGCCGTGCCGGCCGGGCAGGTCGAGGGCGGGCACTTCGGCGTACAGGTGATCGCCCGCGGTTTCGCCGACGCCGTCGCCGCCGACGTCGCGGCACTGATCCTGGAGGAGCCCGCGCCCGTCCCGCCGACCGGTGGGCTGCCGCTGCTGGTCATCGGCGCGCACCTGACCGGCCAGCCGCTCAACGAGCAGCTCACCTCGGCCGGCGGCCGGTGCGCCGCCCAGGTCCGCACGGCGCCGGAGTACCGCCTGTACGCCCTGCCGACGCAGCCGCCGAAGCCGGGCCTGGTGCGCGTGGGCTCCGGCGGGGACAGCATCGACGGTGAGATATGGCTGCTGCCGCCTGCCGCGCTCGGCCGGTTGCTGGCCGCGCTGCCCGAGCCGATGACGCTCGGCAAGGTCCGGCTGGCCGACGGCAGCCTCGTGACCGGTTTTCTCTGCGAATCTGCGGCTACCGAGGACGCCCCCGACATCACCGAGCACGGCGGCTGGAGGTCCTATCTGGCGTCCTGACCCATGGCGAAGCCTCGTGGCCCGGTCGTGTCGTATAGTCGGACCGCGCGTACCTGCGCGGTCGAGGTCGAGAGGCGCTGCGACGGACCGGCGGTCTTCGGGCCGCGGCCCGCCACGCTCGGCCCCGGCTTCTCCCCAAGGGCGCCTCCGAACGCGGAGGTGCCCTTCTTGCTGTGCTCGACCGGCTCTCGCCACGGGCTCACGCGCCTCACCTCCGCTCGGGACCGACCGTCGATCCTTTCCTGAGGGAGGAACCATGAACGCGAAACCGCAGCACCGCAACGGCATCGACTTCGCCGTCGCGGACCTGTCGCTGGCCGAGGCGGGCCGCCACCAGATCCGGCTGGCCGAGCACGAGATGCCCGGCCTGATGGCCGTCCGCCGCGAGTTCGCGGCCGCCCAGCCGCTGCGCGGGGCCCGCGTCGCGGGCTCGCTGCACATGACGATCCAGACCGCGGTCCTCATCGAGACGCTGGTCGCGCTCGGCGCGGACGTGCGCTGGGTGTCCTGCAACATCTTCTCCACCCAGGACGAGGCAGCGGCCGCGGTGGTCGTCGGCCCGACCGGCACCGTCGCACAGCCGTCCGGCATCCCGGTCTTCGCCTGGAAGGGCGAGTCGCTGGAGGACTACTGGTGGTGCACCATGCGGCTGTTCGACTTCGGCGACGGCCAGGGACCGAACATGATCGTCGACGACGGCGGGGACGTCACCATGCTGGTGCACCTCGGCGTCGAGTTCGAAGCCGCGGGCGGGGTCCCGGCGCCCGCCGACGACGACCACCCCGAGTATCGGCTGATGCTGCAGACGCTACGGGCGAGCATGGACGCCGACGGCAAGCGCTTCACCCGGATCGCGGCGCAGCTGCGCGGCGTCAGCGAGGAGACCACCATCGGCGTCACCCGCCTGTCCAGGCTCGCCCGGGAAGATCGCCTGCTGTTTCCCGCGATCAACGTCAACGACTCGGTCACCAAGTCCAAGTTCGACAACAAGTACGGCATCAGGCACTCCCTGGCCGACGGCCTCAACCGCGCCACCGACGTCATGATCGGCGGCAAGCTCGCCGTGGTCTGCGGCTACGGAGACGTCGGCAAGGGCGCGGTCGAGGCGCTGCGCGGTCAGGGCGCCCGCGTGGTCGTCACGGAGATCGACCCGATCTGCGCGCTGCAGGCCGCGATGGAGGGCCTGCAGGTGGTCAGGCTCGACGACGTCGTCGCCACGGGCGACATCTTCATCACCACGACCGGGGGCACGGACATCATCACGGTCGAGCAGCTGGCCAGGATGAAGCACAACGCGATCGTCGGCAACGTCGGGCACTTCGACGACGAGATCGACATGGCCGGGCTGGGCCGGGTGCCCGGCATCGTCAAGGTCGAGATCAAGCCGCAGGTGCACGAGTGGCGATTTCCCGACGGCCATTCGATCATCGTGCTGTCCGAGGGCCGCCTGTTCAACCTCGGCAACGCCACGGGCCACCCGAGCTTCGTGATGTCGAATTCCTTCACCAACCAGGTCATCGCGCAGATCGAGCTGTTCACCCGGCCCGAGATGTACGAGCGGCGCGTTCACATGCTGCCCAAGCACCTCGACGAGAAGGTCGCCCGGCTGCACCTCGACGCACTCGGGGCGCAGCTGACCACCCTGACCACGAAACAGGCCGACTACCTGGGCATCGACGCCGAGGGTCCGTACAAGCCGGACCACTACCGGTACTGAGCGCACGCACTGGAGCCGGACCTCGCGACACAGCGGGATCCGGCTCCAGGCCGTTTCTGGTGGTGGGCGCGTCGCGCCGCACATGATGCCGCCGTTGGTGCGGCTGGGCCGGCCGGAAGCCTCAATCACTCGTCGCGTGATGGTCGCGGCCCGACGCGGTTCCTCTCACCCAGGCGGCGACCTGTCGAGCAGTCTGAGCCGGCGTATCCGTTCCGGTGTGCAGGACGGTCGGGATGGTGCGGCGCAGGTGCGCGGCAAAGGCCAGGTGCTCGCCGACCGCGTGCTCTCGCCAGGACGGCCTGGCCTGAAGTCGGCCGCGGCGCTGCTCGTCCGTGCAGTCCAGGACGGCGAAGTGAATCGGTCCGATCCAGCGCCGCGACGGCAGGTACGCCAGCTGCTCAGGCATCAGCGGCCCCAGCAGGACCGTACTGCGGTGTCCCTGCGCGATCCCGTGCGCGACGCTCAGCCAGGCATCGCGGAACGCGTCCCAGTCGACCGTTCCGTCGGTCTTCATCGGGTCGATCAGCCAATCCACATCGAATACGACGCACTCGGGCAGCGCAGCGGCCAGCGGGGCGAAGATCGCCGACTTTCCGGCACCGGACGCTCCGGTGATGACGTACAGCGGCTCGCGGCGTGCGGGTTCGGTCCAGCCGCAGCAGGCGCAGACCGCGGCGTCCGCGACCGGTTCGAGAACGACCGCAGGTTCGCAACGCTGGCAGAAGTGCATCCCGTGACTCTCCTCGACCGCATGACTCGACGTAAAGCGGAAAACCGCGAGGCCCGGGACAGCCGCACTCCCCTGTCCTGCAGGCGGTTCGAGAGCCGCTCAAGCGTCATCCCGCCGGCCTCGATCGCGACGTCCAGCGCGACCGCGAACGGCCCGGTCCGTAGTGCCCGCGCGACATCGGGCTCCACCATCGCCCCAGCCTCGCCCGGACCGGCACGGATGTCCACCCGCGTCGATGTGTCCGGCGCGGGTGCGCGCGACGCCGCGGCCGGAAGGGACTCGCACCCTCCCGGCCGCGGCGGGCTCGGGTCACAGCAGGCTGGCCCCGTAATAGGTCAGCGAGCCGACGTACGGGCTGAACAGCGGCCGTTTGACCGGTGCGTAGAAGACCCGGTAGGAGCCGGTCTTCCACACCCCGAGCGACACGCAGGGCGTGTCCAGGTAGCCCGCGGTGATCGTGCCGCGGGCCACCGCCGCGATCTCGATCTTCAGGGGCCACGTGATGAAGATGCCATGCGAGTAGACCGGGCCGCCGCTGTCGCCGGGGGCGGCGATGCAGTTGCCCGCGACCGGGGTGCCCGGCACCTTCGCCGCGTACGTCATCGGGGCCATGCCGAGCACGCTGGTGTTGACGGCGTACACCTTGGCGTTGCAGTGCTCGCCGCTGAACGAGCCGCCGGTGCAGATCCAGTTGCCGACGTAGTCGGCGGTGGAGCCGCCGACCCGGATGCTCGACGAGCTGTTCCAGGCTCCGGTGTAGATACGGCCGGCGAAGGTGCGGTTGGCGGGCCGGTTGAGCATTTGCGTGTCGCGGGCGTTGACGTCGGCGACGATGGTGGTGTTGGGCTGGGTCGCGGTGCCGATCCGGGCGACGTTGCCGTTGTTGCCGCAGTGCCCCGCGGTCAGCATGCGGGGTGACCCGGCCCAGTTGACGCTGAATCCGGTGGAGCAGGAACCGCCCGTGCTGAGGTTGTTCCAGCGGGCCCCGCCCCAGTACGGGGAGATGTCGGCCTGTCGGTTGAACAGCAGGTCGGGCCGGCGTTCGACGGTGACCGTCAGCGGCAGGCGCGCCTCGGCCAGGACCGCCTCGCGGTCGGCTTCGGTGCTCACGGTGACGGTCAGGCCGGAGCCGTCGACCTGCGGTGCGGCGGTGGCGACGCGGCTGTCGACGCCGAGCCGGTCGACCTCGGCGGCGAGCTCGGCCTCGCTGTAGCGGGCCGGCAGGAACCGGACCGGGACGCCGGTGCGGGCGGCGCGTTCGCGGGCGTCGGCGGGGACCTCACCCTTCCAGTACACGTGCAGCTCGCCGTTCTCGGGGGCGGCGATCGTGCCGGCGTAGCCGGGTGAGTCCACCGACAGGATGTCGTCGGCGGCGGTGTTGAGGCGGGTCTGCGCCTCGCTCAGGTCTTCCCAGGTCCGGAAGCCGCCGGGCACGGCTTCGGCGGGGGCGACGCCGGGAGTGTCGGTCTTGGGCTCCTCGGCGGCCGAAGCGCCCGTGGCGGGCAGGAGCACGGCCATGACCAGGAGCGCCGTGACGCTCCATCCGATCCTGGCACGGCGGGACGGTGTGTCAGTCATGGCAGCCATCGTGGGAGCGGGCACGCGGCCGCCCAGGCGATCCTGAACATCGTTGAACATCGTTGTATCGCACGTACGATGGACATACTCAGCTTCGTCTATCAAGGAGACTGATGGCCGACGGGGGCACCCTGCAGGACCTTGCCCAGCTGCTGCGCCAGCTCAAACGGCGCGACGCCCGGCGGCGCGGCGGCACCGAGCTGACCTACCGCGCACTGGCCGCCCGGACCGGCTGGTCCACCGGGATCATCGCGCACTACTTCACCGGCAAGACCCTGCCGCCGACGGACCGCTTCGACACCCTGGTGCGGCTGCTGGGCGCGTCCCCGGCCGAGCAGGGCAGGCTGGCGACCATGCGCGACCGCGTCGACGAGGACCGGCGGCAGCCGGCCGGCCCGAGCACGCAGACGGTCCGCCTGCTCGGCCCCGTCGAGGTGACCGGCCCGCGCGGGCGCGCCGCCCTGGTCGGCGCGCGCCAGCGCACCCTGCTCGGCCTGCTCGGCCTGCAGGCGGGCAACCTGGTCTCGCACGCCCGGCTCACCGAAGCGCTGTGGGGCGAGCAGCCGCCCCGCACCGCGACCCCGTCGCTGTACTCCCACATCGCCCGCGTGCGCCAGGCCCTCGACGACTGCGGCCTGCCCGGCATCCTGGTCACCCGCGACTCCGGATACCTGCTGGACCTGCGGCCCGCCGACGTCGACGTCGCCCGGTTCCACGACGACGCCGCCCGGGGCAGCCGGGCCCTGGCCCGCGGCGCGGCCGCCGAGGCGGTCACCCACCTGCTCGACGGGCTCGGGCTCTGGCGCGGCGAGGCCTTCGAGGACGCCGAACCCGCCGGCTGGGCCGCCGAGCAGGTGCGGCGGCTGGCCGAGGCGCGGATGCGCTGCCTGGACGACCTCTGGGACGCCCGCCTGCGGCTGGGAGAACACGTCGCCGCGGTCGACGAGATCGAGCGGCTGCTGGCCGCCGACCCCGGCCGCGAGCGCCTGGTCGGGCTGCTCATGCTGGCCCTGTGCCGGTCGGGCCGGCACACCGACGCGGTCAAGGCCTACCACCGGCTGCGCGACCACCTGGCCGAGCAGCTCGACGTCGAACCCGGCCCGGAACTGCGGCGGCTGTACGTGGCGGTGCAGCGCCGCGACCCCGCCGCCGGTTTGGACGGCCCGTCGGAGGCCCGCCGGCCGGCCCAGCTGCCCGCCATGGTCGGCCACTTCACCGGCCGCGAGCCGGAGGAGGCCGTGCTCGACGCCCTGCTGTCGCAGCCCGGCCCGCTCGCGGTGATCTCCGGCCCCGGCGGCATGGGCAAGACCGCGCTGGCGGTGCACTGGGCGCGCCGGGTCGCCGACCGCTACCCCGACGGCCAGCTCTTCCTCGACCTGCGCGGCCACGATCCGGCTGCCGCGATGCCTGCCCAGGAGGCCCTGGGCCACCTGCTACGGGCGCTGGGCACCGGCACGACGCCCCTGGATCCCGGCCCGTACCGTTCGGCCCTGCACCAGCGCCGGGTGCTGATCCTGCTCGACAACGCCGGTTCCGCCGAGCAGATCGTGCCGCTGGTGCCGCCGGACTCCGGCAGCCTGCTGATCGTCACCAGCCGCCACCAGCTCCCGGCGCTCGCCGTCGAGCACGAGGTCGCCGCCGTCAGCCTCGACGCCCTGCCTCACGCCGACGCCGCGCTGCTGCTGCGCCGGGTGCTGGGCCACGACCGGGTCGACCGGGAGCCCGCGCACGCCGCCCGGCTGGTGGACCTCTGCGGCGGGCATCCGCTGGCGCTGCGCATCGCCGCCGCGAAACTCACCGCCCGCCCCCTGCGCAGGCTCGCCGAACTGGTCGCCGAGCTGACCGACGGGGACCGCCTCGACGTGCTGTCGGTGCCCGGCCACCCCGGCGGCGTACGGGCCGTGTTCGCCGCGACCTACCGGACGCTGAGCCCGCCCGCCGCGACGCTGTTCCGGCGGCTGGGCAACCACCCCGGCCCGACGTTCACCACGCACCTGGCCACCGCCGTGGCCGGGCGGCCCGCCACCGCGGCCCTCGACGAGCTCGCCGCCGCTCACCTGGTCACCGAGGTCGCCGACGGGCGGTACCGCTTCCATGACCTGATCGGCCTGTACGCGCTCGAAAACGCCGGCCCGGACGAGGCCGCCGACACCCGTGCCGCCCTGTTCACCTGGTATCTGGCCCTGGCCGAGACCGCCAACCAGATGCTGGAACCGGCTCGCGACCGGGTGAAACTGTCCTGGCAGGACCCGCCGCCCCACCTGCCGCCGCTGCCCGACACCGCCCACGTGCTGGACCTGCTCGACGACGAGCGCCCCAGCCTGCTGCCGATCGCACGGCTGGCCGCGGCCCACGGCGACGCCCGGGTCACCTGGCAGCTGACCTACCTGCTGGCCAGCTACTACACCCACCGGGGCCACTGGGGGGACTACACCGAGATATGCCGCGAGGGCCTGTCCGCCGCGCTGCACCTGGAGGACCCGGTCGGCGAGCGGCTGATGCGCAGCGGCCTGGGCGTCGCCCTCAACGTCACCCACCGCCACGAGGAGGCCCTGGAGCAGCTCACCTACGCCCTGGAACTGATGCGCGAGGGCGGCGACCAGCGCGGACAGGGCATGGCCCTGAACAACATCGCCCACGCCCACTCCCAGCTGGGCGCGCTGCCCGCCGCCCGGGCCGCTTTCGAGCGGGCACTGGACCTGCACACTGCCGACAACCACCTGCCCGGCGTCGCCCTGGCCCTGAACAACCTCGCCGACGCCCACACCCGGCTCGGCGACTTCCCGGCGGCCTTCGACGCGCTGCACCGCGCACTGCGCCTCGCGCGCGACATCGGCAACGCCCACCTGGAAGGCGCCGCGCTGCAGAACCTCGGCGAGACGCTGCTCGCATCCGGCGACGAGGACGGGGCACTGCACCACTTCGGACTGGCCCTGGCCCTGCGGCGGCGCATCGGCGAGAAACGCCGCGAAGCCGAGACCGCCAACGCCATCGGCCTGCTGCAGCTGTCCCGCGGCGACCACGCGAGCGCCCTGGGCCTTTTCGGCCGGGCGCTCGCACTGTCCCGCGAGGTCGACGACCAGCGGCTGCAGTCGGCGACGCTGGCGAACATGGCACTGCTCGGCTAATGCCAGACGGTCACCCGTGCCGTGCCCGAGACGACCAGGCCGGCGGAGTACGACGAGAGAATGGCGTCGAAGTGCTTGCCGTTCTGGGTGAACGCGTGCGGCAGCAGCTCGACGGGAACCGTGCCGCCGGTCGCCCCGGCCGGGATGGTGACGGTGCGGTCCACGGCGACGTAGTCCAGCCCGGCGTGCAGGTCGCCGTCGGAGGTCCGGATGTGCACCGTCTGCTCGACGGCGGCGGCGGTGTTGATGCTGAACGCGATCTGGATGATGTTGCCGGATTCGACGGTGCACGGCGACGCGGTCGGTCCGGGGTCCGGGTCCGGTTTGGCCGACGGCGACGGCAGCACCGTGGGCGCCGGCCCGGTGCCGCGCGGCTCCAGCAGGCACAGCCGGTGGTCGATGGTGGCCGCCTGGAGCTGGGCGTCGTCGTCGAAGATCCGGCCCCGGCCGACCGGGCTCACCACCCGGACGTTCTGGCTGGGGCTGCCCAGGGTGACGGCGAAGTCCTCCAGCAGCGCCTCGGCCTGGCCGTCACCGGCGATCACCGCCCGCACCTGCCTGCTGCCGGTGTCCCCTGCCGGCCACTGCAGCACGCCGCTGGCGAGCTGGTAGTCGCCGGGTCGGCGGGCCGTTCCGTCGGTGACCGTATAGGACACCGAGCCCGCCGCGGCGCAGGAGTCCGTGTACACGGTGAAGGTCAGCGTGCCGCCGGCCTCGGCCACGGTGACCTGCGGGTCGATGGCGACCGAGCGCCGGCAGTCGGCGGCCGCACCCGGGTGAGCGCCGACGGCGGCCGTGGCGACCGCGGCGGCCAGGGCCGTCACGGTCGCGGCGAGCGCGGGCAGGATCTTCGATTTCATCGTCATCGCCGCATCATCGGGCACCGAGCTTGTGGCGAGCTTGTGGGACACGTGCCAACATTCATACATTCCATTTGGTCGATGTGATCGGTTGCCCGCCATGGGCAGCAGACGCGGGCCGGTCCGATTAGGGTCGGCGACATGACCTCAGCCGATGCCGCAAGTGTCTTCGACTCGCTGCGCCTCGACGCCGTGCCCGACCAGGAGGCATTGCGTCGGGTCTACGAACTCCCCAGCGCCGCGGCGGTACGCAAGCAGATGACCGAACTCACCGAGCAGACCCGACAGTTGATCGCGTGCTCATCGCTGGTCCTGGTCGCCAGCGTCGACGCCGACGGCAACTGCGACGTCTCCCCACGCGGCGGCCCCGCCGGGTTCGTGGCCGTCCTGGACGAGCGCACGGTGGCGATACCGGACGCCACCGGCAACAAGCGCCTGGACACGCTGCAGAACGTCATCACCACCGGGCGAGCAGGACTGCTGTTCGTCATCCCGGGGCGCACCACGACCCTCCGGATGAACGGCCGGGCCTGCGTGTCCACCCGCCCCGAACTGCTGTCACAGCTGACCGCGGTGGGCAAGCCGCCAGCCAGCGCGCTCGTGCTGGGCATCGAGGAGGTCTACCCGCACTGCCCCAAGTCGCTGCTGCGCGGCGGCGTCTGGAATCCCGAGCAGTGGCTGCCCGCGGACGCCCAGCCGACCTCGGCCGAGGTGACGCTCGCCCAGCTGCGGATGCCGGAGCTGACGATCGCCGACATCGAGCAGGTGGAGAGGGACGCGCTGAAGTACCGGTACGAATGACGGGCCGCACCGCGATGGTGCGCCCGGCGACAACCGACCGTCCCGAGCCTCGCGGCAGTGGCGTGGCTCACGGCGACGGATGTCACGTCGGACCGGGCACGCCTGTCTACAGGGTCACACGCGACAGACATCCCGTCTGTCGCGAGCAGCGGCACCATGCCGCACGACCCCAGGAGAGACCGCGCATGAAACTCAGCGTCCACACCTTCGTCAGCCTCGACGGAGTGATGCAGGGCCCGGGCGGAGTCCAGGAGGATCCGTCGCACGGCTTCGACCGCGGCGGCTGGCTGGTCCCGCACAGCGGCGAAGGCCAGCTCGAACCCGTCGCCGGGTGGTTCGGCAAGGCCGAGGCGATCCTGCTGGGACGGACCACCTTCCAGATGATGCGCGCCTACTGGTCGCAGGTGACCGACCCGGACAACATCGTGGCCACGGCCCTCAACCACTGGCAGAAGTACGTCGTCAGCAACTCGCTCACCGATGACGACGCGGCCTGGGGCAAGACCACCGTGCTGCGCGGCGACGACGTCGTCGAGCAGGTCCGCCGGCTCAAGGAGCAGCCGGGCGGCGAGCTGCAGGTGCACGGCAGCTGGCAGCTCGTGCGCACCCTGCACGACGCCGGCCTGGTCGACGTCTACCGGCTCATCCAGTTCCCGGTCGTCGTCGGCGACGGCAAGCGCCTGTTCGCCGACGGTGCCGTCCCGGCCACCTACCGGATCACCGAGTCCCAGGTCGTGAACGGCGGCGCCGGGGCGGTCGCGTTGACGTTGGAGCAGACCGCGTTCGCGACGACCGGGACCGGCGAGTTCGTGGTCCGCGACGGCCGGGAGAGCACCCGGTAACGGCTCGACCTGCTGACGGACGGCGGGGCGGGCCCCGGATGAGGTCCCGCCCCGCCGTTCGCGGGGACACGGTGCGTCAGTTCGTCAGACCGCCGAGCTTGTCCGGGTTGACCTGAAACCGCAGATTGCACAGCAGGCCGCTGTCGTCGATGTCGAAGGTGAGCGCGCCGATCGGGGCTCCGCCCATCAGACACAGGATGGCGAGTTCCCCGTTGACCACGGCCGTGGCGACGGTCGCCGTCGCCATCTCGGGCTTGGCCATGACGCCCAGCAGCCAGCGGGCGACGCTGCCGGCACCGTGCAGCGGGCGGATCGCGGCGGTGACCTTGCCGCCGCCGTCGGACCACGCGGTGACCTCGGGCGCGAGCAGCTCCATGACCGCGTTCAGGTCGCCCCCGGCGCAGGCGCTCATGAAACGGGCGGTGACCTGCTCGCGCCGGGCCTTGTCCGTGTCGAACCGGGTGTGCCGGGCCTGGACGTGCTCGCGGGCCCGGCGGGCGATCTGCCGGACCGTCGGTTCGGGGCGCTCCAGGAATCCGGCGATCTCGCCATGGGAGAAGCCGAACGCCTCACGCAGCACGAACACCGCCCGCTCCACGGGGGTGAGGGTCTCCAGCACGACGAGCAGGGCGAAGGAGACGTCCTCGGCCGTCTCGCCGGCGTCGGCGACGTCGGGTGTGGTGAGCAGCGGCTCGGGCAGCCACGGGCCGACGTACGACACGCGGGTGGCCTGGGCCGAGGTGAGTCTGTTCAGGGCCAGGTTGGTCACGGTCCGGACCAGGTACGCCTTGGGGTGGCGCACCTCGGTCCGGTCTTCCTTGTGCCAGGCCAGCCAGGCGTCCTGGACGATGTCCTCGGCGTCGGCGACCGACCCGAGCATCCGGTAGGCCGTGGCGAACAGCAGCCGCCGGTGCTCGGTGAAGGGGTCCTGCTCCGTCCCGTCCATGATCGTCATCGGGTCATCGTGCCAGCCGTGCCGGGCCGCACCAACTTCCGGTGCGCCGAGAGGGTGCCGCATGTCAGGCGCGCATGGTGGCCAGGCCCGCGGCGCAGTCGCGGTGGCGCGGGATCCAGCCCAGCTCGGCCCGCGCCTTGGCGTTGGACACCCGCATGCTGGTGGTGAACATCTTGTGGGCGTACGGCATCGGGCGGGTGAGCCAGGCCGGGACGGTCATGGGCGTGGGGGTCCCGAACGCGGCGGCGACCGCGTGCACGTGCGCGCCGAAGCCCATCGGGGTGTCGTCGACGATGTTGTACGCCTGGCCGGGCCGCCCGCCCTCGACGGCCAGCGCCACCGCCCGTGCGGCGTCGGTCAGCTCGACCCACGGCAGCACCCGGCCGCGGTCGGCCACGGCCGGCAGCTTGCGCTTGTTCAACAGTTCCACCAGCGCCTCGGTGCCGCCGGGTCCGTAGAACAGGCCGAACCGCAGCGCGATGCCCTCGACGCCGTCCGCGCCGGTGATCAGTTCCTCCTTGGTGCGCATCGCGTCGACGTGCCGCTGCGAGTGCCGGTCCTGGCCGGCCGGCCCGAACGCGTCGTCCTCGGTGACGATCCGCTCGCCCATGTCCCGGTATCCGTATCCGAACACCATCGACTCGGCGATCATCCGCCGTGCGCCGGTGATCCGCGCCGCCTCGACCAGGTTGGCGGTTCCAGTGGTCCGCAGGGCGTCGGTCGCGGCCATGTCCGCGTGCTTCATCGGCGCGTGCCGCAGCGCGGTCGCGGCGTGCACGACCGTGTCGATCCTCAGGCCGTCCACGGCGCGCAGCAGCTCCGAGCGGTCCATCAGGTCCGCCACGACGCTGTTGCCCGGCCCCCGGCCCAGGCCCAGCACGTGGAACCCCGCGGCGGTCAGCTCCTGCGCGATGTGCCGGCCGAAGACTCCGCTCGCGCCTGCCAGCAGAACGTTCTTGGTGTCAGTCATGACCAGGTGACAGGTCGGCTCCCCGGAAGGTGACAGCTTCCCGAGTGACCTGGGACACGGGCCGTCGCGGGACGTCAGTCGCGCTGGAGGAGGCGGCGGCCGCATTCGAGCAGGGTCTGGCGCCGGGTGCGGTCGTCCAGGTCTGTCATCGCCGGGTCGCGGCTCGCGCCGACCAGTCCGCTGATGAACATGGCCAGGCCGATCCGGGTCTGCGGGTCCGGGTCCGGCCCGAGCATCAGGGCGCTGGTCTCCTCCCACCACCGGCGCATGGATTCCTGCTGGCCGAGCAGCCGGGTGAGGTACGGGTCCTGCATCAGCACCACGAAGCCGGAGTGCTCGTGCAGCGCGATCTCGATCAATCCGCCGAGGATCTCGTCGGCGCGCGCAGCCCGGGTGCGGTGCGCCTCGGCTCGGCGTGTGACGGCGGGCAGGGCGTCCAGCAGGGGCTTGAGCACGTCGAGGACGATCTCGTCCTTGGTCTTGTAGTGGTAGTAGAGCCCCGCCTTGGTCACCCCGGCCTCGTCGGCGATGCCCTGCAGCGAGGTCGCCTGGATGCCGTCGCGGGCGAACAGGCGAAGCGCGACGGCCAGGAGCTGGTCGCGCCCGCCGCGGCGGCGCTGCGGCACGGCACTCATCGCGGTCGGCCTCCTCGCCAGTCGTCGAAAGGCCGCCACCCAGGGCCGTGAGCTGCGAGTATGCGCCGCCGAGGCCGGGACGGCCACCAGAATGTGGGGTATGCCTCTCGGGTAACCAAATGTTAGCCGCTCGGCTTAGTCGACTTCTATCGTTCCTGGTCAACCGGTCGGCACACCCCCGCTGCCGCCCCCCGGACACGGCAAGGAACTGATCATGGCGACGCTGCTCCACCGACTGGGACGGTTCTCCTTCCGCCGCCGCGGGCTGGTCACCGCCCTGTGGCTGGTGCTGCTGGCCGCCCTGGGCACCGGGGCGGCGACCCTGTCCGGGCAGACCAGCAACGCGTTCTCCATCCCCGGCACCGAGTCCTCCGAGGCTCTCACCGTGCTGCGCGAGAAGATGGGGGTCGGCGCGGACGACGCGGCCGCCCAGGTGGTGTTCACCGCCCCGGACCAGGCGACGCTGACCGGCCCGGCCCAGCAGGCCGCGATCGCCGACACGGTGTCGGCGCTGCGTGCCGCGCCGCATGTGGCGCAGGTCAGCGACCCGTTCCAGAGCCGGACGGTGTCGCCCGACCAGCGCACCGCGTTCGCCTCGGTCTCCTACTCGGTGCCCGCCGGCGATCTGACCGACGCCGACCGGCAGGCCCTGTACGCCGCCGGACGCACGGCCGAGCAGGCCGACATCGGGGTCGAGTTCGGCGGCACGGCCACCCAGCAGCAGTCCGCGGGCGGCGCAGCCGAGGCGATCGGCATCGCCGTGGCCGCGTTCATCCTGCTCATCACCTTCGGTTCGCTGGTCGCGGCCGGCCTGCCGCTGCTGACCGCGCTGCTGGGCGTCGGCTTCGGCATGGCCGGCATCCAGGTCGCCACCGGCTACTTCGACCTGTCGTCGTCGACCTCTGCCCTGGCGACCATGCTGGGCCTGGCCGTGGCCATCGACTACGCGCTGTTCGTCGTCTCGCGGTTCCGCAACGAGCTGGCCGACGGCCACGAACCCGAACAGGCCGCCGGGCGGGCCGTGGGCACCGCCGGGTCGGCGGTCGTGTTCGCCGGCCTCACCGTCATCATCGCGCTGGTCGCACTGTCGGTCACCGGCATCCCGTTCCTCACCGCGATGGGCGTGGCCGCCGCCGGCACCGTGGCGGTCGCGGTCGCGATCACCCTCAGCCTGGTGCCCGCGCTGCTCGGCTTCGCCGGAACCAGGATCCTCACCAGGGACAACCGCCGGGGCATCGGCCGGCACCGCTCCCCCGGCACGATGCCGATGGGCGGGCACTGGGCGCGCGGTGTGCTGCGCCGCCGCATCCCGGCGCTGCTGCTGTCCCTGGGCGTGGCCGGTGTCATGGCCATTCCGGCCCTCGACCTGAACCTCGCCCTGCCCGACGACAGCACCGCCGCCGCCGACTCCACCCAGCGCCGCGCCTACGACCAGCTCAGCGAAGGCTTTGGCGCCGGCTTCAACGGCCCCCTGCTGCTGGTCGTCGAGGACAACCTCGGCGACGTCGGCACCGCCGCCGAGCAGTCCCAGCAGATCGTCTCCCGGCTGCAAGACGTGGTCATGGTCACCCCACCGACGATCAACGCCGCTCGCGACACGGCCATGCTGACCGTGATCCCGCGCGGCGGACCCGGCACCCAGCAGACCAAGGACCTGGTGGCCGCGATCCGCGACCACGCCGGCGAGGTGACCGCGTCGACCGGAGCGGACCTGGCCGTCACCGGCACCGCCGCGCTCAACATCGACGTGTCCGACAAGCTGACCGCGGCCCTCGGGCCGTACCTGGCGATCGTCGTCGGGTTGGCGTTCGTACTGCTCATGGTCGTGTTCCGCAGCGTGCTGGTGCCGCTGAAGGCCACCCTCGGCTTCCTGATCAGCGTCGCGGCCGCGTTCGGCGCCCTGGTCGCGGTCTTCCAGTGGGGCTGGCTCGCCGACCTGTTCGGGGTCGAGTCCACCGGCCCGATCGTCAGCGTCATGCCGATCTTCCTCATCGGCGTGCTGTTCGGCCTCGCCATGGACTACGAGGTCTTCCTCGTCACCCGTGCCCGCGAGGAGTACGTCCACGGCGCCACCCCTGACGAGGCGATCATCACGGGCACCCGTCACGGTGCCCGTGTCGTCACCGCCGCCGCCCTCATCATGATCTCGGTGTTCGCCGGGTTCATCCTCACCGACGACACCATCGTCAAGTCCCTCGGATTCGCCCTGGCCGTCGGTGTCGCGGTCGACGCGTTCCTGGTCCGCATGACGATCGTGCCCGCCGTCATGTCGCTGCTGGGCAAGGCCGCCTGGTGGCTGCCCGCCTGGCTCGACCGGCTCCTGCCGAACATCGACGTCGAAGGCGAGCAGCTCGCCCACCGGCTGGCCGCCGAGCAGGCACCCGCCGAGCAGGCGGCCGTCGGACAAGTGCCTGCCGAAGCGGGGTCACCTCGCCCCTCGCCCCTCGCAGCCGTCGACGAGCCCGCTGCGAGCTGCGAGTGCGACTGCGGATGCGGTGCCTGCGCCGGGCTCGCCGAGCCGCGGCGACTGGTCGCCGCGATGTGAATCAGGTCCCTGGACGAGCGTGGGCCCCGGAGGATTCTCCGGGGCCCACGTCATGTCATCCACCAGGTGTCGGCTCGGTCCGCGGCCAATGTGGATGCGCTAGCGGAGCGTCACCTCATCGGCGACCCTGATACAACTGCGTCACCTGGTCGGCGGTGAGCTCGTAACCGTAGAGCCGGAAGTCGTCGATCAACCCGTCGAACCGGGAATCCCCCCAGCTCGTACCACCGATGAAGTTGGCAGTGGTGGTGCCGCCCACGCCGACGTCACCGATGCCGATGGTGAAATCGGTCCGGGTGGCCCGCAGGACGCCGTCGAAGTAGATCTTCCCGGTCGAGCCGTTCATCGTGAACACCACGTGCGTCCACGCGTTGAGCGGCAGGTCGTTGCCCGCACCTAGCAGCAGCCGTTCCTGCGTGGCCACCCCGGCCGCCTTGAACGTCGCCCCGAATCCGGTGGTCGTGCCGTTCGTGGACGACTGGAGCAGGAAGAACGTGTCCGTGCTGCTGCCGATCTGGACCAGTGGGACCCAGCTCGGCAGCGTGTCCGGACGCGCCCAGAAGGACACGGTGAACTGCTCGTCCAGTCCGGCCGCGATGTTGTCGGCCATCTTGACGTGGTTGTTCGTGCTCGCGGCACCGCCCGGCAGCGACACCGCGCTGCCGTACTTTCCGGCTGCGCTCCAGCCGGTCGTACCCAGGAAGGAGGCTGCGCCGATCGACGACTTCGCACCGGTGTTCGCGGCGGAAGTGCCCGTGTTCTCGTCGAAGGTGTACCGGACCGCGACCCCTTCGTTGTACACGTTCGCCACGTCCGCCGCGGTCAGGGTGGACGTGTACAGGCGCACGTCGTCGATCAGACCGTCGAACGCCGCGTCCCCGTAGCCGTTGCGGCCCAGCCAGTTGTTGGCCGTCGGGCCGACCTCGGTCATGCCGACGGTGAGGTCGGTACGGGTCGCGATCACCACGCCGTTGAGGTACAGCGTGCCGATCGAGCCCTGCCGGGTGAAGGCAACGTGGTTCCACTGGTTGACGGCCACGTCCTGCGCCGGGGTGGCGAAGACCCGCTCCTCGGGGCCGGTCTTGCCCTTGAAGGTGACGGCGAGTCCGGTGCTGCCGCCGGCCTGGGTCTGCATCTGGATCTGGTAGTAGCTCCCGGCGGAGCCGAGTCCGTCACCGATGTGGAACAGGCCGGTCCAGTTCGACTTCGTGTCGGGGCGGACCCACAGGCTGGTGGAGAAGTTCGCCGCGCCCTGCAGGAGGTTGTCCGGCAGGTCGACCGCGTTCGCGGTGCTGCCGCCGGGCAGGTTGACCGCCTTGCCGAGGACGCCGTTGACGGACCAGCTGGTGGTGCCGGTCAGCACGGCGGACCCGATCGAACCGACGGAGCCGGTGTTGGCGGCGGTGGTGCCGGTTCCCTCCTCGAACTCGTAGCGCACCGGGATGCCCGTGGCGGGCGGCGGGGCGTTGTCGCCGACGATCACCAGGTCGTCGATCATCAGGCTGGCGCCACCGGTCCCCGCCAGCGTGAGAACCTGCGAGGCGGTCGCGGCCGTGAAGGTGCCGGAGTAGGTGCCGTAGGCGGCTGTCGACGGCAGGGCTGTCGTTGCGGTGAGCGTGGTGCTCAGGCTGCCGATCGACAGGCTGGCCGTCGCGGCGGCGGTCCCGGAGGACCGGGCGTCGCGGGCGTAGCGCAGCGATATCCGGTAGGTGGCTCCGGGGGTGAGGTCGCTGACGGTGCGCCTGATGTTGCCCGAGGTGCCCAGGGACAACTGGTAGCCGGTGAAGCCGAGGCCACCCTGGCCGGTGGCGTTGCCGCGCACCAGCTGGACCTGGCTCTGGACCGTCCACGGCACCATCCGGCTGTTGCCGGCGGCGACGTCGACCGTCGCGGGCGGGTTGTTGGTGCGCCACTCGGCGGGCAGGCGCGGGTACTCGAACTGATCGACGACCCGGGGGTTGAGCTGCGTCATGATGACCGCCGGGTCGATCTTGATGATCTTCGCGACCGACGGGGTGCCGGCGGCGTCGAAGACGAACAGCATGTAGGCGCCGGGCGGCGCGTAGTTGCCGTTGAGCGGCGACGTGATGGTGACCGTGCTGCCGGACTGGCTGAACGCCAGGTTCTGGAAGTTCTGGTCGTTGTTGAACCCGTGCGTCACCGAACCGTTGCGGACCAGCGCGACCTTGGAGACGGTGCCCGTCGCGGTGATCTGGAACGAGCCGTTGTAGCCGATCTTCGCCGGCGCGGTGTTGATGATCGGGCGCGGAGCGGCGTTGTTGCCGTCGAACAGGTACGACGGGGAGTAGTACTCCACGTCGGTGTAGTTGCGCGGACCGGGCGCGCCGCCGCCGCCGATCATGACCCGGCCGTCGGGCAGGAGCAGGGCGGTGGAGTGGTAGAGCCGGGCGTGCTCGGCGGGAATGACGACCTCGGTCCAGGCGCCGGTGTCCGGGTTCCAGATCTCGGGGTTGGTGACGTAGCCGCCGTTGCCGTTGTTCTCCCGGCCGCCGCCGGTGACCAGCACGCGGCCGTCGGGCAGCAGCGTCGAGGTCGCCCAGTGGCGCTGGTGCTTCATCGGCTGGGTCGCCGTGACGACCGGGTTGGCGGTGCCGCCGGTGATGTCGATGACGAAGCCGGCCCGAGCGCCGTCGGGGCCGCCGCCGTTGCCCCACCAGCCGCCGCCGACCTGCAGGATCTTGCCGGGGCGGAACATCGTGGCGGTGGACGTCGCGCCGACCGGGTTGCCGTTGGCGCCCTGGTTGGAGATGTTGGTGGGCAGGGTGCCGCGCAGCGTCAGCTGGCCGGTGCCGCTGTTGCCGTACGGGTTGAGCTCGTACATCTGCGTGCCGGTGACGTTGAACAGCGTTCCGGTGGTCGGGGAGACGAACGCGCGCGGGTACCACCAGCGGTTCTCATCGTTGCCGGCGTGGTCGGACCCGCCGTCACCGTACGCGGCGGAGTTGGTGGCCCCGGTGAGCTTCTTCCAGCCTGAGCCCTGCTCCGGGGTGTAGATCTCCGGGGTGAGCACACCGCGCCCGCCCGGTCCGCCGGTGAGGCTGCCACCCTGCACGACGACGTCGCCGTTGGGCATGGTGGTTCCCGTCGGGTACCAGCGGGGGTAGTTCATGGGCGCTTCGTTCTGCAGCCCGTTGTTGGTGGAGTAGCTGGTGACACCGATCGCACCGTCGTTGGGCGAGTTGCCGCCCATGCCGTCGTCGCCGCCGACCGTCATGGTGGAGTGGTCGTGCGGGGACTGCACCTGCATGGCGCAGAACAGGTCGGTGTACGTCGTGTTCGGCAGGATGCCGTTACGCACGTTCGCCAGGGTCCGCGGCGTGGCCGGATCCCAGACGTCGACCTCCATCTGGCCGCCCTGCGTGACCCCGTCGTTGCCGGTCCAGTCGTACGGCGTGGTGTCGTTGGCCCAGCCGCCGACGCTGCCGAAGGACTGCACGCGTCCGTCGGAGGTCAGCGCCATGTTGATCGGGACCAGCGGCCACGGGGTGACGCCGCTCCAGGAGCCGGCCTGGTCCTTGACCGGCGGCGAGCAGTCGCCGGCCAGCAGCTTCGCGGCGTAGGCGAGGCCGTTCCTCATCTGGGCGAGCATGTAGGACTCGCTGTACGCGGTGCCCTCGTGACCCATGGAGGTGTACCAGGACCGGCCGGAGTCGATCGTCTGACACCAGGTGACCGGGTGCATCGAGCCCTGGCGGCCCATGCCGTAGGAGGACTCGTCGGCCTGGATGAGGGTGCGCACCCACGGGGCCGGGTTGACGACCCAGTCGTACCACTCGTCGCTGCGGGTGAGGCTGGCCGTCACGCCCTGGGTGAGCGGGTGGCTGGTGTTCGTCACGAACACGCGGCCCGGCCGTACGCCCGGGTTCTCCGGGTGTCCTTCGGAGACGGCGCCGACGAGGCGGGCGTAGAACGGGTTGACGTCGTGCTCGCTCTCGCCCACCGACCAGCCGGTGTAGTGCAGGCCCATGAAGCCGCCGCCACCGCGGATGTAGGCCTCCAGTGCGGAGCGCTGCGAAGCGTTGAACAGCACGCCACCGGTCTGGGCGAACACGACCGTGTCCCGGATGGCGAGGTTGGCGGTGTTGAACGCCGCCGGGTCGTCGGTCTCCTGGATGTCCACCGGCTGGCCGTACTGCGTGCCGAGCTGGGCGGCCAGGTCGCGCACGGCCTGGCGGGCCTGCACGTTGGAGGCGTGGAAGTTGGCCTTGTAGAAGAGCAGGATGCTGAGCCGGCCGTCGTTGTCGGGGGCTGCGTGGGCCGCGGTGGGTCCGGTCAGCAACCCGGCGATCGTGGCCAGGGCGACGAACATCGCGGCGGCCCGACCGGACAGTCCCCGGAACCGTCGGTCGAGTTGCGCAAATAGGAGGGAGCGGGCAGACCTGCGGGGCACTTTCATAAGAGATCCCTTGAGGTTCGGCGGGCGTGGCGGCGAGGACGGCCGCCGCCACGGGAGCCTGAACGTAAGACACCCGTGAATAGCCTGTCAAGAATCGTGTCCACGTACGTGAACCGAGTTTTAACAGCGTTCTCATATGCGAACCACAACTCGTTCCATCGCGGCCGTCCGTCGCAACCCGACGGACACATGCGGCGGCGTGGCAGCGCACGATGCGGCACCGCAAGGCTCGGGGGCGGCACGGGTGGGTGGCACGCTGCGGGGCGGTGTGGTCACCGGGCGTCGCCTTGCCTCCGGCGGACCACTCGTCGAGCGGCCACATCTTTTTTGATGTGCTCACATCAAAAAAGATGTAGCCGCAGATCGCGGCACTGTCGCTCAAGACCTCACCCCAAGTGCAGATGGCGTCACTCTCCGAGTGCGCGTCCGCGGCGCGTACACGTGGTGCGCCGACGCCGCCCGAACGGCGGCCGACACCGAGGCAGGCCCGCCGGAAGATCCGGCGGGCCTGCCTCGTCAGGTCACACACATCGCTCACCGCCGCGGCGAGCTGAGCTCATCGCAGCTCGGCGATGACGGTCTTGAGCTCGGTGTAGTCGTCCAGGCCGAACGAGCCGAGCTCGCGCCCCCAGCCCGACTGCTTGAAGCCACCGCGCGGCAGGGTGACGTCGTCGGCGTGCCACGTGTTGAGCCACACCGTGCCGGCCCGCAGGCGGGCGCCGACGCGGTGCGCGGTGCCGATGTCGCGCGACCAGACACCCGCGGCGAGGCCGTAGACCGTGTTGTTCGCGGCCGCGACGACCTCGTCCTCGGTGTCGAAGGGGATCGCCGTCACGACCGGGCCGAAGATCTCGTCGGTCTGCACGGCCATCCGCTCGTTCACCGACGTGATGAGCGTCGGCTGCACGAAGAAGCCGCGATCGCCGACCGCGTCGGCGCTGCCCGCGTTGAGGACCGCGCCCTCGGCGACCGCGCCCCGGATGTAGCCCAGGACCTTCTCGTGCTGCTCCTTGGAGACCAGCGGGCCCATGTGCGAGGCAGGGTCGAAGCCGTCGCCCACCTTGATCGCGCGCGCGGCCGCCGCGACCCCCTCGACGACCTGGTCGAAGACGTCGCGCTGGACGTAGAGGCGCGAGCCGTTGACGCAGCACTGCCCCTCGTTGAAGTAACCCCCCAGCACCGCCCCGGCGATCGCGGCCTCGATGTCGGCGTCGTTGAAGATGATGTTGGGCGCCTTGCCGCCGAGCTCCAGGGAGACCTTCTTCAGGTTGCCCGAGGCCGCGGCGGCGATCTTCTTGCCGACCTCGGTGCTGCCGGTGAACGCGACCTTGTCGACGCCGTGGTGGTCGACCAGCGCCGCCCCGGTGTCACCGAAGCCGGGCAGGATGTTCACGACACCGGCCGGCAGGCCGGCCTCCAGCAGGAGCTCGCCGAGGCGCAGCGCGGTCAGCGGGGTCTGCTCGGCCGGCTTGAGGATGACGGTGTTGCCCGCGGTGATCGCCGGGATGATCTTGAAACAGGCCATCAGCAGGGGGAAGTTCCACGGCACGATGCCCGCGACGACGCCGATCGGCTCGCGGCGGGTGTAGGCGTGGAACTCGCGCCCCGGCACGGACATCGGGATGGTCGTGCCCTCCATCTTGGTCGCCCAGCCGGCGAAGTAGCGGAAGAGCTCGGCGGAGGTCGCGACGTCACCGTCCCGGGCCGCTTCGACCCGCTTGCCGTTGTCGAGGGCTTCCAGCTGCGCGAACTCATCGGCGTGGGCGTCGATGAGGTCGCCGATGCGCCACAGCAGGTGGGAGCGGTCGCGCGGGGTCATCCTCGACCACGGGCCCGACTCGAACGCCGTACGGGCCGCCACGACCGCACGGTCCACGTCGACAGCGGACGCGTACGCGACCTGGACCAGCACCTCCTCGGTCGACGGGTTGACGGTGTCGAACGTCCTGCCGTCCTTCGCGTCCACCCACTCGCCGCCGATGAGCAGCTGCTTGGGCGAGGACAGGAACGATCGGACGGCGGGCAGGAGTGCGGAGTTCTCGTTGGACATGGTGGCCTTCCCTATGTGCGAATACCGTGGTCGTGACACCGGAGCGGCATCGGTTACTTGATGATCGACACTTTCGACCAGTCGAGGGTGAGTGCGACGGCGACGACGATGATGACGCCGTACAGGATCTGCTCGTAGGCGGACGGCACGCCGACGATCGGCAGGCCGACCCGCAGCAGCGTCACGACGAGCGCTCCGGCGAGGCTCCGCCAGAGGCTGCCGTGGCCGCCGGTGATGGCGGTGCCGCCGACGACGATCGCCGCGACCGCCGGCAGCAGCAGGTTGTCGGCCATGGTCGGGCCCCCGCTGTACTGGCGGGAGACCAGCATGACCGCGGCGAACCCGGCGCACGCGCCGGAGACGCAGAACGCGCCGATCTTGACCAGGTCGACGGGCGTTCCGGCGAGCCGCGCGGCCGACTCGGAGTAGCCGGTGGCCGAGATCCAGCTCTGCAGCGGGGTCGCCTTCAGGACGGCGGCGATCAGGGCCACGACGAGCAGCGCCATCGCGGCTGACATCGGCACGTAGCCGCCGAGGTAGAGCTCGAGCCACGCGACCGGGGTGTCGTCGACCACCCGCACGGTGCCGGCGCCGGAGACGACGAGGGCGACCGCGGACAGGATGCTCATCCCGCCCAGCGTGACGATGAACGACGGGATCCGCAGCAGCACGTGCGCCAGTCCCTGCACCGCGCCGATCGCCGCCGCGACGGCGATGACGACCGGGGTGGCCAGGCCGCCTAGGGCCGGCAGCCAGAGTGCCAGCAGGACTGTGGTCAGCGAGGCCAGTGCCGCGATGGACAGATCGATGCCACCGCACAGGACGATGAGCGTCGCCCCCGCGGCGAGCACGATGAGCGGCGCGGCGGTCCGCGCCACCGCGGTCAGGCTCCGCGCGGTGAGGAAGTCCGGGTCGGCGACGGCGAGTGCGGCCACCAGCGCCACCAGGGCGATGAGCGGCATGAACCCGGTGAGTCGCTGGGCTGGGCGGGGGCCGTTCCGGCCGGTCGCGGGTTCGGCGACCGGCTGCACGGCGACGGGAGTGCTCATACCATCTCTTTCACGAGGTCCAGAGGGCTCGGCTTGCCGCCGTTGGGGCAGGCGACCTCGGCCACCACCCGGCCGTCGTTCATGACCAGGATGCGGTCGGCCATGCCGATGGCCTCCTCGAGGCTGTCGGCCAGCAGCACGGTGGCGACCCCGTTCGCCGCGAGCTCGCGCATCAGGCGGTAGACCTCCGAGCGGGCGCCGATGTCCAGGCCGCGCGTCGGGTGGTCCAGCAGCAGCAGCCGGATGTCGCCGCCGACCAGCCAGCGGGCCAGGACCACCTTCTGCTGGTTGCCGCCGGACAGCCGCTGGATGGGGGTGTCGCGGCCCGGCGTGCGGATGGACAGGCGCTCGATCCAGCGGTCCACCAGTCCGGCTTGTTTCCCGGGTGCCACGAACGGGCCCGAGCAGCGCGCCTTCTGCTTGGTCAGGGTCATGTTGTCGGCCACCGACATCGGGCCGACCATGCCTTCTGTCTTGCGTTCGGCCGGCACGTAGCCGATGCCGGCGGCGCACGCGGCACGGGTGTTGGGCAGGCTGATCTTCTTGCCGTCCATCCGGATCTCGCCCCCGGTCGTCGGCTCCGCGCCGAACAGGGCGCGGCAGACGTCCTCCCGGCCGGATCCGTGCACGCCCACGATCGCGACGATCTCGCCTGCCGCGACGTCGAGGTCGATGTCGTGGAAGGTCTGGCCCGACAGGCCGCGCACGGACAGCCGCGGCTGCTCGGCCTCGACCGCCGTGGCGGCGTTCTCGTGGTAGTGGTCGTCGGACCCGGTGGATCCGATCATCATCCGGTGCAGCTCGCGCGGGACGGCCCCGGCCGTGGCGACCTCGCCGACCGACTGGCCGTTGCGCAGCACCGCCACCCGGTCGCACACGTCGAGCACCTCGTCGAGACGGTGCGAGACGAACACGACCGAGGCGAACTCGCGCAGCCGGCGGATCTGCGCGAACAGGGTTTCGATCTCCTTGGACTCCAGGACCGAGGTCGGTTCGTCCAGGATGATGACCGGCGGGTGCTGGCTGCGCTGCTCGATGCGCAGCACCTTCGCGATCTCGACCATCTGCCGGTCGGCGAAGGACAGCGAGTCGGTGCGGGCCAGCGGGTCGATCTTCGAGCCGATCTTGTCGAGCTGCTCCTGGGCCAGGCGGCGCATGACGTCCCAGCGGTAGACACCGCGACGGACCGCGCCCCCTTCACCGCCGAGCAGGATGTTCTCCGCGGCGGTCAGGTTCGGCACCAGCGACTGCTCCTGGAACACCATCCCGATGCCGTGGTCCGCGGCGTCGACGACGCTGCGCAGCTTGACGGCCTCGCCGCGGACGTAGATCTCGCCGGCATCGGGGGTGACCAGGCCGACCAGCGCTTTGAGCAGCGTGGACTTGCCCGCGCCGTTCTCGCCGGCCAGGCCCAGGACCTCGTGCTGATGGACGACCAGGTCGACGCCGTCGAGCGCCTTCACGCCCGGGTAGTGCTTGACGAGACCGCGGACCTCCAGCGCCGGCACCGGCGCGGACGTGGTGGGCTCCCGTTCGGCTGGGACGCTCACTTGACCACCTGGTTTCTGCGACGCTGGGGGATGACCGCGGCGGCGACCGCGGCCACGACGATGAGGCCCTCGACCCCACCCTGCCAGTACGGGCTGACGCCGATCTGCACGAGACCGTTCGTGAGCACCATGACCAGCACGACGCCCACCGCCGAGTGCAGGACGCCGCCCCGGCCCCCGGTGAGCAGGGTGCCGCCGACGACGGCGGCGGTGATCGCCGAGAAGTCGTATCCGTTGCCGGCCTGGACGAGGCCCGCGCCGAGCTGGCTGGTCACCATGACCCCGCCCAGCCCGTAGAAGGCCCCGGCCAGGGCGAACACCGCGACCTTGTACGGCTTCACCTTCACGCCCGACAGCGTGAGCACCTCCTCGGCGCCGCCGATCGCGAAGGCGTACCGGCCGAGCCTGGTGTAGCGCTGGATGAGCCAGCCGACCAGGATGCACGCGGCGGCGATCCAGGTGAGGTACGACAATCCCAGGAAGCGTTCGATCGCCCAGCTCTTGAGCATGGCGTCGGTGATGTTGGGCTGGACGCCGGCGAACATGAGGGTCGCGACGCCGAGCCCGATGGCCGACACCCCGAGCGTCGCCATGAACGAGGGCACCTTCAGCAGCACCAGCGCGAGCCCGCTCAGGCAGCCGAACGCGCAGCCCAGTACGACCGCGACCGCGATCCCGAGCAGCCCGAGGTCGTTGTCGTTGCGGTTGTTGGCCACCAGCAGCGACACGGTCAGGGCGGAAGCGCCCATCACGCCGGCGGCCGACAGGTCGATGGACCCCATCATCAGCACGAACGTGATGCCGCAGGTGACCACGGCGAGCACCGCGGCGGCGTCCACGATGTTCTGGACGTTCTCGATGCTGCGGAACTGCGGGCTCAGGGCCGCGAAGATCAGGAAGAGGACGACCAGCGCGACCGGAGGCCCGGCGTCTCGAAACGCCGCGCCCCGCCGGAAGATCCGGCGAGACGCGGCGGTCCCGGATGTGACCGTCACTTCAGGGGCCCGGCCACACGCTTGAAGACGTTGGCGCAGTCGAAGTCCGACGGGTTCGTCTTCGGCTGGGCGAAGTCGGCGGCGTTGTCCTTGGTGATGAGGAACTGCTCGGCGAAGAACGCCCGGTTGTCGGCCGCGATGTCCTTGACCTGCAGCTTGCCGGTGGCGACGCAGAAGCCGATCGCCAGGCCGATGCCGCCCTGCCAGGTGCCGTCGCTGGACACCGTGGCGGTCATGGAGCCGTTCTGGACCGCCGTGACGGCGTCGGGCACGGCGTCGATGCCGACGACGGCCACCTTGCCGGCCTTGCCCGCCTGCTGCAGTGCCTCCAGGGCGCCGAGCGCCATGTCGTCGTTGGCGGCCCAGATGCCCTTGACCTTGTCGCCGTGCTTGGTCAGCAGCGTCTTGGTGACCGTCAGCGCCTCGGCACGCGAGAAGTTGGCGGTCTGCTGGTCGAGCAGTTGGACACCGGAGTTCTCCTTCAGCGACGCCTGCAGGCCGGCGAACCGGTCCTTGGCCGCCGCGGTGTCCAGGACGCCCTGCAGCGCGATGATGCCGCCCGAGCCGCCGATCGACTTGGCCAGCGCGTCACCGATCTGCTTGCCGGACTCCACGCCGTTGTAGGTGATGTGGCTGATCCACGTCTGGTAGTCGGCCGGCTTCAGGTCGGCCGGCTTGTTCCACTGGGTGACGAGGAACGCGCCGGCCTTGTCGGCGCCCTTGACGATCGGCGCGGTGTCCGAGTCGCCGTTGGGAAGCACGTTCATGACCAGGCACTTGGTGTCGCCGGCGAGCAGCTGGCTGATCTGCTCCTGCTGCTTGGTGGAGTCACCGCCGTAGGTGAGACGCTGCTGGGTGAGGCCGACGGTCTTGGCGAAGGCGTCACCGCCGGCCAGCCACGAGGCTTCGTAGGGGTTGGACTCGTTGCGGACCTGGCCGACCAGCTTGACGTCGGCCGGCTTGCAGGCGCCCGCGCCGGCGGGGCCGTTCTCCCCGGCCGGGGCCTCGCTGCAGGCGGCCAGGCCGGCGGCCGCCAGTGACAAGGTCAATAAGACTGCGGTGGGACGGAACGCGATCTTCACGGTTGGTCCTCGATCTCTTCAGTGCCGGAGGATCCGGCGGTGGGTGGCACAAACAGAGAGCGAAAGCTGCCGCCGGGTGGGCTTGGTGGCGACAGTGTCGTTGTATGGTGCGGTTTTGGTGCGCTGGAGGCCAGGGTCAGCGGGCCATCCAGCCTCCGTCGACGACCAGGACATGGCCGTTGACGTAGTCGGCGGCGGCGGAACTCAGGAAGACGGCGGCTCCGGCGATGTCGGAGGCGTCTCCCCAGCGGCCCGCCGGGATGCGCTCGAGGATGGCCCGGGAGCGGTCCGGGTCCGCCCGCAGCGCGGTCGTGTTGTCGGTGTTCATGTAGCCGGGTGCGATGGCGTTGACCTGGACGCCGAGCGGGGCCCACTCGTTGGCCAGGGCCTTGGTGACGCCGGCGACGCCGTGCTTGCTGGCGGCGTACGCCGCCACGCGCAGCCCGCCCTGGAAGGACAGCAGGCTGGCCACGTTGACGATCTTGCCGTGGCCGCGTTCGGTCATCGGGCCTCCGAACTGCTGGCAGAGCAGGAACAGGGCGTTGAGGTTCACGTCCACCACGCGGTTCCACGACTGCCGGCTCACGTCCACCGAGTCCGCCCGGTCGATGATCCCGGCGTTGTTGACCAGGATGTCGACCTGGTGGTCGCTGTTCACCCGCGCGGCGACCCGCTCGACGGCGTCGTGGTCGCTGACGTCGAGGTCGACGGTCTCCACCTTGGCGCCGAAGACGGACAGCCGGTCCCGGGTGGCCGACTGGCTGCCCGGCCTGCCCAGCAGGACCAGGTCGGCGCCCGCCTGGGCGAGCCCGAGGGCGATGGCCTGTCCCAGGCCGCGGCCCGCGCCGGTCACCACGGCGCAGCGGCCGGTCAGGTCGAACGGCGAGCGGGGTCGCGCGGCGGGCTGGGCGGGCTGGGCGGTCACAGGTCCTCCAGCGCTACCGGCTGCAGGTCGGTGTAGTCGTTGTTCTCGCCGCCCATGGCCCAGATGAAGGCGTAGGAGCCGGTGCCGACGCCCGAGTGGATCGACCACGGCGGGGAGATGACGGCCTCGCGGTCGCGCACGACCAGGTGGCGTGCCGCGCCGGGCTGGCCCATCAGGTGGAAGATCCGGTCCTTCTCGTCGAGGTCGACGTACATGTAGACCTCGGTGCGCCGGTCGTGCAGGTGCGGCGGGAAGGTGTTCCAGACCGAGCCGTCGGCGATGACGGTCACGCCGAACTGGAGCACCGAGGTCCGCAGCTCCTGGCCCCAGGCGTAGCGGTAGAGGCTGCGCTCGCTCGCGCCCTGCGGCGTGCCGAGCTTGACCGGCTCGATCGCCGCGTGGCTCAGCAGGGCGGTGGGGTAGGTCGCGTGCGCCGGGGCGGAGACGAAGTAGAACGCGGCGTCCTCGCCGGCGAACACGACCTCGTTGCCGCGGCCGACGAACAGCCCGTCCAGGTGGCGCAGCTCGAACTTCTCGTCGTTGACGAGCACGTGCCCGGCCTGGCCGACGTTGACGATGCCCAGCTCGCGGCGGGCCAGGTGCGTGGTCGCGCCGAGCACGTCCCAGGCCGGCAGCTCGAGCTGCCCGGCGCCGGGAACCGCTCCCCCGACGACCAGCCGGTCGTCGTGGGTGTAGACCCCGCGCACCTCGCCGGTGCGGAACAGGCTCTCGACGAGAAAGTTCTTTCGCAGGTCCGCATTCGTTGCCGTCTCCACGCTGGACGGCGATGCAGAGTGCCTTACCTCGATCAAAACTTCTCCTCGTTTGTGAACCCGGTTCCGCTATGTGAACTGAGCGCGACGATACCTGTGGTTCCGATCACGGGTCAAGGGGCCGAAGTCAGTCCCTCTATGTGAACTGTGGTTTAGTGTGGTACGCGTAGTGCATGCACCACGGTTGATTGATGAGGAGGCGTCGGTGGACGCGGACAGAACGGCCAACAGCAGCTCCGCTAACTCGCAGGTGAAGTCCGCCGCGCGTGTCCTCGACGTCCTGGACGACATAGCCGCCAACGGCCCCGGCACCCAACTGCAGCTGGCCACGCGCCTCGGCATCCCGAAGAGCAGCCTGCACGCGCTGCTGCGCACCATGTGCGCCCGCGGCTGGCTGGACACCGACCAGACCGGCAGCATCTACCGACTCGGCGTGCACACGCTGACGGTCAGCTCCGCCTACATCGACGGCGACCCGGTGCTGTCGCGCGCCAGCGCCGTCATGGACGAGATCGCGGCGGCCACCGAGGAGACGGTGCACCTGGGCCGCCTGGAAGGCGCGGAGATCATCTACACCGCCAAGCGCGAGTCCAAGTACCCGCTGCGGATGTACTCGGCCGTCGGCCGCCGCCTGCCCGTCTACAGCACGGCACTGGGCCGGGCGATGCTCGCCGAGATGCCCGAGGACGTCCGCGCCACGCTCGTGCCCCACCAGATCAAGGCCATCACCGCCCAGACGATCACGGACCGGGACGCCCTGCTGGCCATCATCGACAAGGCCGCCCAGGTCGGCTACGCCGAGGAGAGCGAGGAGTCCTGCCTGGGCGTGCGCTGCTTCGGCGTCGCGCTGCCGTTCTCCCGCCGGTCGGTCGACGCGCTGAGCGTCGCCGTCCCGATCAGCCGACTCAAGCAGGGCCGGGAGGACCTCATCATCGAGACCCTGCTGAGCGTGAAGGCGCGACTGTCCGCGATGCGCGACAACCGGCTGGCGCGCTGACCCGCCATGGTGCCGGCCGCCGAGGCCGCACCCCGAACGACAAAAGGGGCCGACCACAGGTCGGCCCCTTTTGCACACCCGCATGGACCCTCAACCAGCCCGGCTGAGCCGGTGCGGCCCATCGACTTGCGCGCCTGAACAGCGACCTCAGTCCTTGGCGAGCGCGGCCACCACCCCGGCGCGGCTGGCGTCCTCACTGGCCAGCACGCCTCCATTGGCCACGACATCCGCGGTGATCTCGGTGAACACCATGCGGACGTCCTGCTCACGGGCTCCGAGGATCTCGACGGCGCTGTCGGTCACGGCCCGGGCGAAGGCCCTGCGCTGCTCCAGGGACCGGCCCGCGAGCAGTTCGACGGTGATGTTGGGCATGGTGCCCCTCCTTTGCCGGCTGTCCATCATACGGACTTCAGTTCACTGACGTGAACGAACGCTACCGGGCTGTCCTGGACAGCGCAACGGAGCCCTCGGCGCTGAGTTCACATACTTGACATCGGTTCGGCCTGTTGATCGAATCATGCGACCCCCTCGGCGGACCGCTCACCGGCGAGCCGACTCGTCCCACAGGCTCGAGGATGCGACATGCGGCGCAATGACATCGGATCCGCACGGTGCCGGGCCGACCGGCACGACCGCCGTCCGGCCCGGACGCGGGCACGGCGCATCGTGCAGACCGGTGCCGCCGCGCTGATCGTCGGCGCGTTCGGCTTCGCATCCCCGGCGAGTGCGCACGTCACCGTCACCCCGTCCACGACGGCGGCCGGCGCCCACGCCGTGCTGCAGTTCAGCGTCGGGCACGGCTGCGGGGACTCGCCCACCACCAAGATCACTATCCAGATCCCAGCGGAGATCACCTCGGTGACCCCCACCCGGACGCCACTGTGGACGATCGCCAAGCAGACGGTGACGGTCGACCCGCCCGCAGTGGACGCCCACGGCAACAAGATCGTGCAACGGGTCGCCTCGGTCACCTTCAGCGCGCAGACCCCGCTCCCGGACGGCTACCGCGAGGTCTTCGAACTCGCGGTCCAGCTGCCCGAAGCCAAGGGCGCCGAACTCGTCTTCCCGACCATCCAGACCTGCGAACAGGGCGAATCGGCCTGGATAGAGGTCGCACAGGACGGGCAGAACGCCGAGGCACTGCAACTGCCGGCCCCGAGCTTCATCACCTCCGAGCCCACTTCAGGCACGGGTCATCACACGAGCACCGGCGACGCGCACGCCACCCACGCCGCCGCCACGGCCGCGCCGGGAAGCGACCGGGCGCTGACAATCGCCGCCCTGGCGGCCGGCCTCCTCGGCTCGGCACTCGGCGGCCTCGCGCTCGTCCGACAGCGCCGCCAGGCTTGACATCCTCCCCGCCCTAAAGGACGGGGACTCCCTTGGTCGCCCTCGGGTTTTCCTGTTTCGCCGACGACTGCCCCGTCCGAGAGGTTCCTCGTTGAGGTCTTACATCGTCTCCGCAGGCTGTCACCGCCAGTCCGGCGGCCAGGATGTCACGTGCTGCATTGACATCGCGGTCGTGGACGCTGCCGCACGGGCACGTCCACTCCCGCACGTCCAGCGGCATCTTCTGCGCGAGTGCGCCGCAGGACGAGCAGAGCCGGGTCGAGGGGAACCAGCGGTCCACGACGATCAGGTCCCGGCCGTGCCAGGCAGCCTTGTACTCCAGCATGGTGCGAAACTGCCGCCACGCCGCGTCGCTGATCGCGTGGGCCAGCCGATGGTTCTTGACCATGTTCGCCACGGTCAGGTCCTCGATCACGATCGCTTGGGTCTCGCGAACGAGCCGAGTCGTCAGTTGGTGCAGGTGGTCGCGCCGCCGGTCGGCGATCCGGGCATGGATGCGAGCGACCTTGACCCGGGCGTTCGCGCGGTTGGCCGAGCCCTTCTGTTTGCGGGCGAGGTCGCGTTGGGCGCGGGCCAGCCGCTGCCGGTCGGCGCGTTCATGCCGCGGGTTGGCGATCTTCTCGCCGGTGGACAGGGTGAGCAGGCTGTCCAGCCCGGCGTCGATCCCGACCGCGCCCGTGGCCGGGGTCTGGGTGATGACGTCGTCGCAGAGCAGGGACACGAACCAGCGCCCGGCGGCATCCTGCGACACGGTCACCGTCGACGGCGTACAGCCCACCGGCAGCGGCCGCGACCACACGATGTCCAGGGGCTCGGCCATCTTGGCCAGGGTCAGCGCGCCGTCACGCCACCGGAACGCGCTGGCCGTGTACTCCGCCGACCGGCGCGAGCGCTTCCTGGACTTGAACTTGGGGTGCTTGGCACGTTTTGCCCAGAAGTTGGTCTAGGCGTTCTGCAGGTGGCGCAGCGCCTGCTGCAGCGGAACACAGGACACCTCGTTCAAGAACGCGAGGTAAGCGGTTTTCTTCCATGCGGTGAGCAGGGCCGAGGTGGCGTTGTAGTTGATCCGCTCCTGCCGCCGGGTCCAGGCTTCGGTGCGGGCCTGCAGGGCCAGGTTGTAGACCAGCCGTACGCACCCGAACGTCCGCGACAGCTGCGCGGCCTGCACGTAGGTCGGGTAGAAGCGGTATTTGAACGCGCGCTTCACCGCCCTGGCCACAACCAGAATCCTAACAGGATCGATGCACGGTTTCGTACGGGCGTACGGGTGGACGCCGGTCCGCCTTGGCGGCGGATCGGCTGTGCCTGTCCTACTCCGCAGGAGTTCCGTTTCCTCCCCGGCCTGAAGGCCGGAGTATCCACGGAAGGAATCTGATGACCGACCGGCGGACGCAACGCGGCCAGGCGACGGCACTGCTGATCCTGGTCTTCGTACCCGCGATCCTGCTCGGCCTGCCCCGGCCGGCGTACGCCCACGCGAACCTCACCAGCACCGACCCGGCCGAGGGTGCGGTGCTGCAGACCTCGCCCGACCGGATCCTGTTCACGTTCGACGAGGCCGTACGCGGCGTCCCGGGCGGTGTCCAGGTCTTCGGCCCGCAGGGCGAGCCGGTGGCCGCGACGCCGACCGTCGAGGGCAGCGAGCTCGCAGTCGCGCTGGCGGCACCCCTGGGCAACGGCACAACGGTGATCACCTGGCGGGTCGTCTCCGACGACGGGCATCCCATCAGCGGCGCGCTCACCTTCTCCGTCGGCGCGCCCAGCCCTGTCACCACTCCCCCGCCGAGCGACCAGAGCGGCGTCCCGGAGGTCCCCTGGACGCTGACCCTGGTCCGTGTCGTGGGCTACGCCGGCCTGCTGCTCGCCACCGGGCTCGTCGTGTTCGCCGCCATGCTCCTGCCCGCCGACGGCGTCGATCGCCCGCGACGCCGCCTGGCGGCCCTCGCACGCGCCGCCGCGGCCGTCGCCGCCGCGGCCTGGCTCGCCACGTTGCCGATCACCGCGGTCTACCTGCTCGGCGGCGGGCCGGAGCTGCTCAGCGAGGGCGCGACGTGGTCCTCCCTGCCGCCGACCGAGTACGCGGTCGCCGCGACCGTCGTCGGTGGACTGGCACTGGCCGCGGCCCTGCTCGGTCCCGCATCGGCATCGCGACGGCTCGCCGCGGCAGCGGCCGCGGCGCTCGCGGTCACGGCCCCCGCGCTGGTCGGCCACACCCGCGCCGCGAGCCCCGAACTCCTCGTCATCGGCGCGGACGCGCTGCACCTGCTCGCGGGCGGCGTCTGGCTCGGTGGGCTCGCCGGTCTGGCCCTTACCCTGCCGGCCCTGTCCGGTCACGGCACCACCGCGGCCAAGGTGCTCGCCCGGTTCTCCACCGCCGCCGCCGGCGTCCTGGCGGCCCTGGTCGCCACCGGCTCGCTGCTCGCCTGGCGGATCCTCGGATCCTGGACCGGTCTGGTCGACACCGGCTACGGCCGGCTGATGCTGGCGAAGATCGCCATCGTGCTGGCGGCTGTCGCCATCGCGGCGTGGAACAGGTGGAAGCTGCTGCCGCGCCTGCAGCGGGCAGCGAACAGGACCGGCCGGCAGGAACACTCCCGGCCGGTCGTGCGCGCCACCGCGATCGAGGGCGCGATCCTCGCCGTCGCCCTGATCGTCACCGGCTTCCTCGTGGACACCAGCCCCGAGCGCGACACCCGGCCGGCGAGCGCGTCGCAGGCCAATCCGGACAGCCATACGACGACCCTGGGCGACATCACGGTGCGGGCCTCGCTCACCCCGCTGACCCGCGGTTCCAACACCATCACCCTGCGGCTGAGCACGGCGGCCGGTGAACCCACCGAGGGTGTCGCACCACCGGTGGTCCGGCTGACCTCGGACGGGGCGGCACTCGGCGACATCCCGCTGACCCAGGTGTCGGCGGGCTTCTACACGGCGCAGGTCATGCTCCCGGTGGCCGGGACGTGGCGGATGCAGGTGTCGCTGCGGGTCAGCCAGTTCGCCAACCCGGTGGGTGAGCTGGAGTTCGTTGTCCGAGGATGACCCCGGCCCACCGGGACGGCGACCGGGTATGGACGCCGGCCGATCACCGTCGCTACTGTCGTCGCGGATGATCGTGCGGCGACGATCGGTGACCTGTCCTGCCTTCGCCAAGGAGCGTCCGATGTCACGTAAGACCGGTAAGCCGTCCTACACCAGGCCCGCTGGGTCGCCGCCGGCCCGCACGGTCGCACAGGCGCTGCGGATCCTGGCCGGGTTGGCCGTAGCGGTGCTGGTCGGGGTATTGATCGGGATGCAGACCGCCGCGCCAGGGGCCGCGGACAGCGCGGTGCAGCAACTGCGGGAGCAGGAGGCCAGCCGAGACAAGACCCAGATCGGCGAGCTGACCACCCGCGCGCGGGCCACCGCCGGCGTGATCACGCCGATCGTCGAAGGGCTCGCCGATCCCGGCGAGGTCGACGGCAAGCAGCTCGCGCAGTGGAAGCAGGCGATGGGGCCGGAGCTCGCCTGGTATGCCACGACCGTGTCGGGTACGACGGCCACCAACGTCGCCCGGGGTTCGCTGCGCAACGCGGTCGAGCAGCTGGCCGCCGCGGTGGACACGCTGGCCGCGGCGCAGTCCCTGCCCGAGTCGTCGCGCGCGCCGGTGGTGGCGGCGGCGGGGCGGCAGCGTGAGCTGGCGGTGGCGACCTGGTCGGTGGCGGCGACGCAGCTCGACCAGATCAACGTCGATGCGGGAAACGGCCACCAGCACGTCTACCTGAACACCACCGGCGTCGACGGGCTGATGGCCGGCGACGGGCTGCCGGAGGGCACCGGCAAGTGAAACGTGGTACTGCCGGTTGGACGTGGAGGACCTGAGCGGGCCTCCACGTCCAACCGGCTAGGCGGTCAGCTGTAGACCTCGAACTCGAACAGCGAGTAGCCCCACGCGGTGCCGCGGGCCGTGCCGTTGATCCGCACGTACCGGCCGGTGGCCCCGAGCGCCGTGTTGTCGTCGACGCCGCCGTTGCCGCCGGTCACCGAGCGCACCGTGGTCCAGGTCGTGCCGTTGGCCGAGGTCTGGATCTGGTACGCCGAACCGTACGCCGCCTCCCAGGTCAGCTTCACCCGGCTGATCGCGTACGACTGACCCAGGTCCACCTGGATCCACTGCGGATCGGCGAACGCGCTGCCCCACCGGGTGGTCAGCGAACCGTCCACCGCCGCCGTGGCCACGAACGCGCCTTCCACGCTGGATGCGGTGGCGGGCTTGTTCAGGGCGAGGTTGGTCGTCGTCGGCGGCGGGCCGCTGTCGCCGTAGACCTCGAACTCGAACAGCGAGTAGCCCCACGCGGTGCCCCGGGCCGTGCCGTTGATCCGCACGTACCGGCCGGTGGCGGTGAGCCCGGTGTTGTCGTCGACGCCACCGTCACCGCCGGTGACCGAACGCGCCGTCGTCCAGGTCGTGCCGTCGGTCGACGTCTGGATCTGGTACGCCGAACCGTACGCCGCCTCCCAGGTCAGCTTCACCCGGTTGATCGCGTACGACTGACCCAGGTCCACCTGGATCCACTGCGGATCGGCGAACGCGCTGCCCCACCGGGTGGTCAGCGAACCGTCCACCGCCGCCGCCGCCGTGTAGGCGCCCTCGACACTCGACGCCGTCGCCGGACGGTTCAACGCCAGGTTCGTGCCCGTCGGCGGCTGGGTGCCGCCGGCGGTGAACGTGAAGTCGTCGATGTCGAACAGCGACCCGGTGGCAGCGCCGGTGAACACCAGATACAGCTGCTGGGTTCCGCTCGGCACGGTCACCGTGCCGGTGACGTCGACCCAGGTCTCCCAGCCGCCGGTCGGGGCGACGGCCACCGTCGACACGACCGTGCCGGTCGGCGAGCCGGCCCGCACGGTCAGCGTGCCGCCGACGCCGGCCGAGGCGACCCGCGCCTTGAATCCGGTGACGCCGGTCAGGTTGTACGGCGTGAACGAGATCCAGTCGCCGTTCTCGATGTAGCCGACGGCGTTGCCGCCGTGGGCGCTCGCCTTGGCGGCGATCGTGACACCGTTCATGGTGCTGTAGTGCTCGGCCTGCCGGGTCCTGGGCTGCAGCTGGTGCTGGGCCTGGACGGCGACGCCGGTCGGCGGGGTGTACACCGCGGCGAGCACCCCGAAGATGTTCGCGGCCGCGTCGTGCTCACCGTCGACCGTGGTCTGGATCGAGCCGGTGCAGCCGGTCTTGCTGGTGATGGGGTGCCCGTGGCTGTCGTGGCCGAGGACGTAGTTGAGCACGACCCGGTTGCAGTCCACGGTGCCGACGTTCGGGTCGGTCACCCGGATCTCGTACGGCACCAGGTCGCCGAACTGGAACACCGTGCCGTTGCCGGGCACGATGATCTGGATTCCGGGCCGGCCGACGCCGACGACGATGCTCGCCGTCGAGATCCTGCCGCCGGTGTCGCGCACCGTCAGCGTCGCGGTGTACTCGCCGTTGGCCGAGTAGGTGAACGTCGGGTTGGCCGCGGTCGAGTCGGTGCTGCCGTTGCTGGTGAAGTCCCAGGCGTAGGTGATGGCGTCGCCGTCGGGGTCGTTGCTGCCCGCCGAGCTGAACTGCACGGTGAGCGGCGCGGCCCCGGTGGACGGGTTCGCCGACGCCTGGGCGATCGGTGCCCGGTTGCCGCCGCTGTTGTACTCGATGCGGTAGACGGCCGAGTTGGCGTCGCCGCCGAACCAGGTCGTGCCGTAGTCGAGCACGTACAACGCGCCGTCCGGCCCGAACTCCATGTCCATGATCGCGGTACCGGACCACGGCACGGAGTCGATCGCGCCGGCCGTGCCGTTGGCGTTGATCGTCGCCGCCTTAATCCAGCGGCTGGTGAACTCGCCGAGCATGACCTTGCCGTTGTACGAAGCCGGCCACTTCACGTCCGAGACCAGCGCCGAGTTGAACTGGTAGACCGGGCCGCCCATCGGGCCGCCGCCGCCCAGCTCGGGCCGCCAGGGTCCCGCCCCGCCGTACGGCAGCCACGCCGCCTGCGACGGGGGCAGGGTGGTGATGCCCGTGTTGTTGCGCGAGTTGTTCGTCGGACCACCGGCGCAGTTGAACAGGCCGGTCGACGGTCCGCTGGGGAACGTGTACTCGTGGTAGGGGGTGTTGTAGTTCGAGCAGTACGGCCAGCCGAAGTTGCCGGGCTGGGTGATCCGCTCGAACGACACGGTGCCCGCCGGGCCGCGGTTCGGGTCGGCGCCGCCGTCGGGGCCGTAGTCACCGAGGTAGACGACCCCGGTGGCCTTGTCCACGCTCATCCGGAACGGGTTGCGGAAGCCCATGGCGTACACCTCGGGCCGGGTGTTGGGCGTGCCCGGCGCGAACATGTTGCCGGCCGGGATCGTGTAGCCGCCGGTCGCTCCCGGCTTGATCCTCAGCACCTTGCCGCGCAGGTCGTTGCTGTTGCTCGCGGTGCGCTGCGCGTCGAAGGCCGGGTTGCGGTCGGCGCGCTCGTCGATCGGCGCGGAGCCGCCCGAGTCGAACGGGTTGGTGTCGTCGCCGGTGGACAGGTAAAGGTTGCCGGCCGCGTCGAAGTCGATGTCACCGCCGACGTGGCAGCACTGCCCGCGGCTGGTCGGCACGTCGAGGATCGTGACCTGCGACGCCGGGTCGATGGTGTTGTCGTCGCGGACGGTGAACCGGGCCAGCTTGTTCGAGCCGTTGAACGGGGCGAACTGCGCCGCCGTGCCGGTCGCCGGGGCGTCGCCGCCGGGGGTGCTCAGCGGGGGCGCGTAGTAGAGGTACACCCACCGGTTGGCAGCGAAGTTCGGGTCGGCCTTGATGCTCTGCAGGCCCTCCTCGTCGTGGGTGTACACCTGCAGGGTCAGCGCGATCTTGGTGTTGCCGTTGACGTCGGTGAACCGGACGACGCCGTCGCGGGAGGTGTGCAGCACGCCCCGGTTCGGCAGCACCGTGAGGCCCATCGGCTCGCCGGTCTCGGCCACGCCCTTGGCCAGCGTCACCTGGCTGAACGTGCCCACGGGCGGGGTCCCGACGGTGCAGCTGCCGGTGCCCTGGGCCGCGTACCGGATGCCGCCGAGCAGGTGGGTGCGGAAGTTGGCCTCGTTGAAGCTCTCCTGGGTGTGGCCGAGGCCGGTGTACCAGGAGCGGCCGCCGTCGTAGGCGCGGCACCAGGAGATCGGGTGGTCGGCCCCCATGCTGCCACCGGTGTAGGTGGACTCGTCCAGGTTGGCCAGCACGTGCACCGAGGCGCGCGGGTTGGTGCGGTAGTTGTAGAGCTCGTCGGTGCGGTTCCAGTTCGCCGGCAGGCCGGCGGTGGACGGGTGGGCCGTGTCCTCGATGCGCACCGTGACCGGCTGGATCGCCGGGTGGCTGGCGAAGTACGCGCCGACGAGGTTGCCGTACCAGGCCCAGTCGTACTCGGTGTCGGACGCGGCGTGCACGCCGACGTACCCGCCGCCCGCGCGCACGTAGCGCTCGAACGCGGCCTGCTGGGTGGCGTCGAGCACGTCGCCGGTGGTGGACAGCCAGATCACTGCTTTGAACCTGGCCAGGTTGGTGTCGTTGATCTGGGTGGCGTCCTCGGTCGCCTCGACGGCGAAGTTGTTGGCGGTGCCGAGCTGCTGGATCGCGGTGATGCCCACCGGGATCGAGTCGTGCCGGAACCCTGCCGTCTTACTGAAGATCAGCACTGAGAAGTCGGGAGCGGCCTGCGCAGGGGGGACGTTGAAGCCGACCCCGGCCAGCACGACGGCGGCACAGAGCAGCACTCTGCGAAGGAACATGATCGGTGTGCACCTCTCCGGTAGAGAGAACAATGAAGACGTGCGCCGATCACGTCTGTCGGTGAGCTGTCAGCCGCACCGTGACACGGTGGGCCTCAGTGGAGCGTGCGACCATTCACCTCCTTCTACCCCGGCCGCACGGGAGAGCGCTCTCCAGCCGAGGTGGAGACAGTTAAGCAGACTCCCTCGCCGTTGTGAAGGCTCATCCCGTGCCGACCGTCCACCGTGGAGTTCCGGCCGAGGCAGGGCCTCGGGGACCACCTCGGCTCCACGGCCTGCCGCAGAAGCCGAGGTGGTCCTCACCGGTACAGGTCAGCGCGGCGGGGCCAGGTGTCCCACCACGTCCACGACGGCGGTCACCGGTCCGAACGCGGTCATGCCGTTCACGACGAACTCCCCTGGTGCGCTGGTGGCACGGTTCGGGACTGCGTCCCAGGCGACGGCGACGGGCGCGATCGAGCCGTCAGCCGTCGTCAGCACCTTGACCGTCGCCGGCAGACGAGGTGCGCGCCGGACCGGCGTCGCGACGTAGACCGTGTCCTGGAGCACGTGCTCGGCGTCGCTCTCGCGGTAGACGTCGACCGACGGGAAGACCTTCAGGACCGGCCAGCTGGAGTTGCCCCAGTCGACCATCTCCTGCCAGTTGACCGGCTCCCAGACGAGCGCTCCGACGCCGCGGTTGTCCGGCAGGTCGTTGGCGATCTGGAAGACCCGCTGGTACGCGTCGGCCTGCCCCTGCGCCGTCTTCGGGTACGGCGAGTTCGGCACCGGTGCCCCGTCCCAGTCGTTGGCCGGGTGGGAGGTCTCGGCGATCTCCAGCTGGTAACCCGGATGTGCCGCGGCGACCGCGTGCAGATTGCTCTCGTAGGACTCCGCCGTGCCGTGCCACTCCGGGTAGTAGGAGTGCGCGATCACATCGATGTCCTGGCCCTTGGCCTTCACCCGGGCGAGGAACTGGTTCCAGAATTCCAGCGTCCGGTCGAGCCTGCCGTTGTCGATGATCACGTGGGTCTCGACCTTGATGTCGAGGCCGTTGGCCGCCGAGACGTCCCGGACGGCTTTTATGCCCGCTGCCTGCAGGGTCGTGAACCGGTCCCACGCCGCGTCGTACGCGGCCCGCTCGGCGGGATCCGACGAGCCGAAGTAGTCCCACAGCAGGCCGCCGCCCGGCTGGGCGACGAACGCGGGATCGTTGTTGAAATAGCAGCTGTAGCACCAATCGGCCGGGTTCGCGAACCATGGCTGGGGCTTCTCGCTGCCCCACAGGAAACCGTTGATGAGCTCGTTGCCGACGGCGACCTTGTCGGGGATCGCACCCTGGTCGACCAGCGTCTGGAGGTAGTCGTGCGTGTATTCGTAGACCTCGGCGGTGAGGTCCGCGAAGGACAGGCCGGTCCATGTGGTCGGTTTGGCCTGCTTGCTCGGGTCGGCCCAGTGGTCGGAGTAGTGCAGGTCGATGCCGAGCCCCATGCCCTTGTCCTTGACCGACGTCGCGACCGCCGCGGTTCGCTCGGGGCCCTGGTAGGCGGGGTCGAGGTATTCGTGGGTGCGCTCGTCGCGCGGGTCGTTGAAGACCCGCAGGCGGACGTACTCCATGCCGGCGTTCTTGGCGAAGGACAGCAGATCGACGGCCTGGGCGGGATCGCCGGCGTGGTAGGTCAGGCCGTCCCTGGCCGTGTTCTGGTCGGCGTAGGACAGATCGGCGCCGAGGACCAGGTCGTCGCGCAGGTAGTTGAAGGCCGAGAGCTCGCTGATGCCGATCTTCGCGCCCGGCGAGGCACGGGTGATGGTGACGCGCAGGTAGGCGGTGCCGGGGCGGGTGAACAGCTCCACCGCGCCACGGCCCGGCACCCAGGTGCGGGTGCGGTCGACGACCCTCGTCCAGGTGGCCCCGTCGGAGGACGCGTCGATGACGTACTGGTAGACGGCGCCCTTGTCCGGGAAGACGACCTCGACCTTGCGCACGTTGTCGTAGGCGCCGCCGAGGTCGAGGGTCAGCCACTCCCCCGCCCGCTGTCGGGCGGCCACCCATGCGGTGGTGAGGTCCCCGTCGATCGCGCGGGCGGCCTTGGCCGATCCGCTGCTGGCCGCAGCTGACACCCAGGGCTTGCCGGCGAGGTCGCTCTCGACCGGTGTGATGGCGACGTCCGCTGCCGCCGCCGTCGCCGGCACCGCGGTGCCCACGACGGAACCGGCGAGCGTGACGGCCGTGGCCACGACGATCGCCAAAAGGGCACGGACCGTGCGCTTACCGCGCATAGGAATCCTCCTGGTCAACCTGCTCGAAACACGGGCGCGACAAGACTTCTGTGCACGCTCCCAGTTCAAGGTAGCGGCGACTTTGGGACTGTCAAGGGGCAACCGTGCCGTCGCCGCATCGTCCACTTTGACGATAAGTGCAGGTGAGGAGCGGTTGTGGCACAGCAGGATGCGGTCAGACCTCTCGCCGGGTGATACGCGTGCGTCTCGGAAACTCCTGTGCACGTTCACAGTCTTGATGAGCCATTGGCTGCCGATATCGGGGGCCGGACATGCCGGTGGTGCCGCCGCTGGATCGCGGCGGCACCACCGGTGCGGTCAGGGCTGACGGCCGGTCAGGTCACCGGTAGCCCGCCGCGACGATGTTCGCCTGGACGGCGTTCTCGACGGCGTCGGACGGGTAGCCCGCGACCATCGCGCCCTCGTAGAACGTGCCCGCGCTGGCGTTGGCTCCGCCGTCGGGCTTGCAGCAGTCACCGCCGCTGCCCAGCACGATGGCGCCCTGCTTCTTCATCGGGCTGTACCCGCTGGGAAGCGCGCCGTCCCACAGCGTGTACAGGCTGCCCGACTGGGCGTTGCTGCCCTTGATCGCGAATCGCGAGACGCCGTTGTTCTTCAGCGTCGCCGTGACGAACTTGCTGGTGAACGCCCGCTGGTTCGGGTTCCAGGTGCTGCTGCCGCCCGGGAACAGGCCCCATTCGAGATCGGCCTGCACCCAGGGTCCGGAGCCGGAGCAGCCGCCGAACCAGCAACTGGTGCCGAAGTAGATCGCGTCCATGGCGCCGGCCGCGTCGGCCTTGCGGGTGGTCTCGCTGTTGCCGTAGTCGAAGCAGCAGCCGCTGTTGACATGGGTGCCGCTGGTGACCATGTACATGCCCTCGGGCGCGCTGCCGGTCGGGACACCGGTCAGGTGGCCGTCGCGCCAGTAGCTGTTGCCGGGGTTGATGTACAGCGAGTAGGCCTTGCTGCCGCCGACCGTCAGCGACTCGGTCGTCGCCACGGCCGGACGGCTCTGCGGTGACCCGGGGACCACGCTGGAGCCCTGATACCACAGGTCGTTACCGCGCCCGGACTGGTCGAACAGCACCGTGATGACGCAGGTGGTGTTGGCGCAGAACGAGTCCTGCGCCGCCGCGTTGGCGACACCGCCGGTGCTCAGCACGCCGATGTTGCGGGTGGTGCTGTCCGAGGCGCGCCTGACCTGGTACAGGTTGCCGCTGTAGGCCTGGTACAGGGCCCGGGTGGTGCTGTGCGCCGCGATGCAGGGCGTGCCGCCCGCACCGTAGATGTCGCACGGGCCGCCGCCCGGGGGAGGTGCCGAGGTCGTCGGGGTCGGGCTCGGGGTGCCCAGCACCGACTGCGCCCACTGCTGGTTGGCCCCGCCGTGGCAGGCCCAGAGCAGGATCTTCGTGCCGTTGGCGGTCGCCGCGGCGTTGGCGTCCAGGCACAGGCCCGACTGCACGCCGGTGATGGTGCCGTTGGTGTTGACGTTCCACTGCTGGTTGTTCTGGCCGTTGCAGTCCCAGATGATGACCTGCGTGCCGTTGGCCGTGCCCCGCCCGGAGGCGTCGAGGCACTTGTTGCCGTAGACCGTCAGCTGGCCCGACGTGGTGAGGGTCCAGGCCTGGCCGGCGGAGTTGTTGCAATCCCACAGCTGGGTCTGCAGGCCGTTGCCGGTGCTGGAGTTGGGCACCTCCAGACACCGGCCGGACGGGCCGCCGACGATCCGGGTGGGCGTGCCGACCGTCGCCGCCTGCGCGACTTCGGCCTGCACGGCGACGACCACGCCCGCCGACACCAGGGCCAGGGCCAGGGTGGCGGCCGCCGCCCACCGGGAGCGGCCTTTGCTCACATGAACCATCGGGTCACCTCACACAGCTCGGGTACGGATCGGGGCCGCATCAGGGCAGGGTCCACTTCTGGTTGTTGCCGCCGTTGCAGGTCCACAGGGCCACGACGGTGCCGTCGGCGGAGTTGTTGCCGGACACGTCCAGGCACTTGCCCGACTGCGGGTTGCGCAGCGACTGGTCCGAACTCTGGTAGGTCCAGTTCTGCGCCGCGCCACCCGTGCACGTCCACAACTGGATCTTCGTGCCGTTGGCGGTCCCGCCCCCGCTGACGTCCAGGCACTTGCCGAGCGCCCGCAGCGTCGAACCCGACACCGTCCACGTCTGCGGCGCACCGCCGTTGCACGTGTACAACTGGATCTGCGTGCCGTCGGCCGACGAACCGCCGCGCACGTCCAGGCACTTGCCCGCCAGGCCCTTGACGGGACCGGTGCCCGTGGAGGCGGTGCCCTTGACCAGGACGAACTCGTCCACGTCGAAGAGGAAGCCGCTCGATCCGGTGAAGGTCAGGTACACGTTCTGGGTGCTCGACGGGACGCCCGACAGGGTCGTGGTGACGTTCTGGAAGTTCGTCCAGCTGCCGGTGTTGGGCACGGTGACCGAGCCGAGCACCGTCCCGGTGGTCGAGCCGGTCCGGACCTGGATCGTGCCGCCGGAGCCCGCAGACGCCACCCGGGCCCGGAACGAGGTGGTGCCGGTCAGGTCGAGGCTGTTGTACGCCGCCCAGTCGCCGGACTCGATGTTGCCCAGGACCTGGCCGCCGTTGGCGCCCGACTTGGACAGCGCCGAGACACCGCTCGCGGAGGAGAACGACTCGGCCTGGCGGGTGATGTCGCCGGTCGGCGTCGTACCGCCCAGGTCCTTGATCCGGATGTTGCGGAACGAGACGTCGTCGCCCGAGCCGTGGTTCTGGATGCCGATGTAGCCGGCCATCGAGCGGGCCGAGTTGGTGTTCGTGTAGTCGTTGATCTTCGAGCCGTTCAGGAAGACCTGCAACCGCTCCCCTTCGACGAGCAGCTCGAAGGTGTTCCACTCCCCCGGCGGGTTGAGCGCCGCGTCGCGGGCGGTGATGTCGGCGGACTGCAGGGCGTAGATCGCGCCGGTGGTCCGGTCGGCGGAGTCGGTGGCGTCGATCTGGACCTCGTAGCCGTTGTCCAGCGCGCCCTGCGCGGTGCTGCCGGCCGGGAACCCGATGACGACACCGGAGTTGTCGTCGCCCGGCACCCGCCAGTCGAGCTTGAGCGAGTAGTTGACGTACTCGCGGGTGGTGTAGGAGTACATGCCCATGCCACCCGAAGAGGTGAGCGTGGCGTCGGAGTTGCTGAAGCTGCCCGGCCCGGTCTGCGCCCAGCCGGTGGTCGAGCCGTTGTAGAGGGCGGTGTAGCCGGTCTCCGGGCGGCAGTCGGCCTTGGCGCGGCCGGCGGCGTAGCGGATGCCGCCGAGCAGGTGGCTGCGGAACGCCGTCTCGGAGTACGCCGACTGCGAGTGCCCGCCGCCGGTGTAGAAGGACCGGCCGCCGCTGTAGGTCTTGCACCAGGAGTGCGGATGGTCCGAGCCCATCGAGCCGCCGGAGTAGGAGGACTCGTCGACGGTGGCCAGCACCCGGGCGGTGGAGCGGGCATTGGTCTGGTAGTTGTACCACTCCTCGGTGCGGGTCCACGTCGGTGACAGGTGCGCGGTGGCCGGGTGCGCCCGGTTCTCGACCTTGATGTTGGCCTGCTGGATCGACGGGTGGGAGGCGAAGTACGCCCCGACGAGGTTGCCGTAGAACGACCAGCCGTACTCGGTGTCGGCGGCGGAGTGCACGCCGACGAAGCCGCCGCCGGAGCCGATGTAGGACTCGAACGCGGTCTGCTGGCTGGCGTTGAGCACGTCGCCGGTGGTGTTGAGGAAGACGACCGCCTCGTACTGGGCGAGGTTGCCGGTGGTGAAGGCGGAGGCGTCCTCGGTGGCGGTGACGGTGAAGTTGTTGGCCGAGCCGAGCGACTGGATCGCCGAGATGCCGGCGGCGATCGAGTCGTGCCGGAAGCCGGCGGTCTTCGAGAAGACGAGCACGTCATAGGCGGCGTCCGCGGCGACGGCCGGGGTGGCCGAGGCAGTGGTGGCGAGGACGGCGAGGACGGCGGTGGCCGCGCCGAGGGCGGGTCGCAGGAGTCTGCGCATGGTGGCTCTCCTTGGGAGGGAAGGTGCCGGCGACACACCGGTGGCCGCCCCTTTTCGTCCGCTTGCCCGCCGTTCGCACCGCCGAAAACC
>NZ_JBEZDT010000049.1:0-63442 GCF_040648455.1 Catellatospora sp. NPDC049133 | reverse complement strand
GCCTGGCCCGGCGCTCCCGCCCCGCGGGCGGTTGGCATGGCCACTTGAACCCCGGCGGGGCGTGGGCAGGGCCCCCTTCCTTACGTCCAGGCGGGGGAGGGGGGTCGGGACCGCTGGGCTTCGGTGGAGACGCGGGGGTCGCCGGAGTGCAGGCCGTGCCACCAGCGGCGACCGTCCGCGGCGAAGGAGGCCAGTGGTACGGGGGACCCGTCGGCGCGCTCGACGGACAGGCGCTGGAAGTGGATGTCGCCCTCGATGCAGTACGCCGTCTCGCCGCCCGGCTCCTCGCGGGCGCACTCGCAGAACCAGTACATCGTGTGCGTGGCCGGGCCGGTTCCCGCCAGCATCAGGCTGGCCGTCGCGGGCCAGTCGCGGGTCAGCTCGGGGTCGTCGAGGAAGCGCCAGCCGTACATCGGGTCGGACCGGCTGACCGAGGCGAGGAACGCGTCGGCGGCGTCGGCGTCGGCCAGCTCGATCGGGTGGCCGTAGTCGCGGCTCGCGGTCCGGGTGCGGTCGGTGCGCAGCAGCACCCGCATCAGGCTGACGCCGGTGAACACCAGGGCGCGGCGGGTGTCCGCGTCGATCGGTCCCTCCTCCGGCATGGCGAGCACGTGCAGCAGCAGGCGCACGGTGCGGGCAGGCCAGTTCACTCGCAGGCCGACCACGTCGGACTCGTTGAGCGCCACGTTGCACCCCTCGAGCAGGGAACGATCCTGGAGCATGGTGACCATCATCGCGTGTGATCGACCCGTGCGCACCGCCCCGGCTGCCCGGTTCGCCCGGCCGGCCAGCCGAACGGGGCGACCCGGTCGGCACGCGCAGAGGTCGCCCTGAACCTCGGATGGTCCTAAGGTGGCGGGCATGCGAGTGAGGGGATACGCGCCCGCCACCCCGTGCTGGGCGGAGTACATGACCGCGGACCCGGCGGGAGCTGCGGCGTTCTACAGCGGGCTGTTCGGATGGACACCGGGCGAGGTGTTCGCGCTCGACGGCCGCGCCGTCGCGGGCCTGCTCCCGGGCGAGCCCGGCCGGCCCGGGGCCTGGCTGTGCTACGTGTCGGCGGTGGCCGCCGAGGACGGCGTGGCGGCGGTGCTCGACGCCGGCGGTTCGGTGCTGGTCCCGGCGCACGACCGCGGCCCGCGTGGACGCGCCGCCCTGGTCGCCGACTCCGCGGGCGCGGTGTTCGGGCTGTGGCAGCGCGGCACGTCCGGTGGCGCCGAGGCGGCCGCCGAGCCGGCCACGATGTGCTGGACCGAGGTCGTGACCTGGGACGAGGCCTCCGCCGTGGAGTTCTACGGCAAGGCGTTCCACTGGTCGGAGCGCAAGAGCGAGATCGCCGAGGGCGTCGACCACATCGAGTGGTTTGTCGACAGCCGTACGGTCGGCGGGCTGTCCGTGATGGATGAGCGCTACCCGGCCGGCACGCCCGCGCACTGGCGGGTCACCTTCGAGGTCGAGGACTGCGCCGCCACGATCGCGCGCTGCCTGGAGCTCGGCGGTGCGGTGCTGACCGGGCCGCTGGACCTGCCGGTGGGGCACTACGCGCTGCTGGCCGACGCGCAGGGCGGCACGTTCGGCGTGATCGAGCTGTCCGACGCGATCCTGGACACCCGGCTGTGAACCGGCGGTCCGTGCGCTGACCCGGGTGCGCCCCACGGCGGGGGCGCACCCGGGTCGTCAGGTCACCAGTTCGTGGAGCCCGCGACGACCGGCCACGGCTTCCACCACGGCTTGATCAGGTACGCGATGCCGCCCGAGCCGGAGGCCACCGTGCCGTTCGCGCGGTAGCGCTTGGTACGCAGCCAGATCTGCTCGAACTGCTCACGCGGGTAGATGTTGCGCACCACGTCGTTGCTCGACGACGCAGGGTCGTTGACGATCACGTCGCCCTCGGCGGTGAAGCCGACGATGACGAACAGGTGCCCCGAGGTGCCGTAGCCGGCCCCGTCCAGCTCCTCGGACAGGAACGACTGGCTGGTGATCACCGGGATGCCGGCCTTGATGAAGCGCTCCGCCTCGTCGAGCGAGTGCAGCCGGGTGACCTTGGCGTCCAGGCCCGGGAACGACGCGGCGTACGCGGTGTTGAACGGCCAGTTGCCCGCGCCCTGGTACGCGTAGTCGTACGTCATCCGGGCCGCGTGGTCGACCTGCGGGTCGGCGTACGCCGGGTCCACCCAGGCGAGGTCCTGCGCCGACGGGCCGCGGCCGTAGTACTCCAGGACCATCGTGGTGGAGGTGGGCGAGCACCAGGCCTCGCCGCCGCCGTCGTACTCCGGGTACTCCCCGATGTGGATGTTCTGCGAGCGGCGCGGCACGGCCAGCTCGGTGCCCCAGGCGATGCCTCCCGCGCTCGGGGTGACGGTGAACCGGTCCGCAACGTTCGAGCTCATCGCGCCGAGCATCCACACCCGCGGCGACTGCCACTGGCCGGGCGCCCGGTAGAGGGTCAACCGCAGCTGGTAGGCGTGCAGGAGCACACCGTTGGCGGCGTCGTCGATGGAGAAGGTGTCGGTCCAGATCGTCGACCACGGGTCGCCCTGCCGGTTGACCGTGGTGCGCTTGATGTCGCCGTCCCCGGACGCCCAGCGGCCCATCACGTACCAGGGGGTCTGCCCGCCGGTGTTGTAGGTGCCCTGCATCTCGACCTGGATCCAGGTGCCCGCCGGGGTGTCGGCGTTCCAGGAGGCGACCAGCTCGGTGGCGTCGAAGCCGACCTCGGTCACCGGGGAGGTCCAGGTGCTGTAGTCGTAGCTCTTCGTCACGTTGGTGTACGGGTCGGCGTAATCGACGGTGCCGGCCGGGCGCAGCATGGTGATGCCCGTGCGGATGCCGGGGATGGCGAAGGTGCCCTGGTGGGTGCCCTGCCGCCACTCGGTGAAGCGGGACCACTCCTGGAAGGTGATCTGCTCGTCGTGCGTGGGCGGCGCGGCCGCGGCGGGCGCGCCGGTGGCGGCGGACAGCGCCGCGAGGCTGAGCGCGGTGAGGCCGGCGACGACGGCCGCCCGCAGGCGTGATCTGGCCATGGGTACTCCGCGGAAGTGGGGGATGGACATTCACCCGCCACTATCGCCGTTGAAGTTAACTTTCGCCAGACCCCAGTTGTCCCGAAGATTTCTTCATCCGCCCCCGAGGGCCGGGCGGGCAGGGCTCAGGCGGCCACATTGGCCACCGAGGGCTCCGGCGCCTGGTCCGGCTGCTGCCGGTCGCCCGACTTCTTCTTGCGGCGGCGCAGCAGCCAGCTCACCACGCCGACGAGGCTGGTGACCACGGCCGACCAGGTGCCCCAGTGCGTGACGAGCTGCCACAGGGTGTACGACATGGTCCGGCGCACCTGCACCGACAGCGCCACCTCGTGCGTGATGGTGTGCCCGTTGCTGAGCGGCACCTCGAGATACGCGGTGAGCAGCAGGTCGTCGGTCGGGTGTTTGGGGTGCACCAGCCAGGTCCACAGCATCTGCACGTCGCTGCCGGTGGTGGCGTTGACCGACTCCGACGGCGTGATCTCCACGTCCTCGGTGTTGCCGCGCAGCGTGGCCTTGACCGTGGGCCCGACCTCCACCGGCCCGGCGGCCGTGGTCTGGGTGCCCTTCAGCATCGTGTTGATCTTCTGGGTCAGCTTCTCGCCCTCGCCGACCGCCAGCCCGATCCGCTGCGTCTGCTCGACGTCGAGCACGGCGGGCGACTGCCAGTAGGCCTGCCGCGTGACCAGCTCGCGGGCCGCGGTGTCGATGTCCTTGAAGGTCCCCGTGCCGGGCGCGACCTGGCCGGGGGAGGGCTGCTGCGTGGAGTCGCCGTTCGACTCGGCCGCGCAACCGGCCAGGACGGCCACGGCGCAGGCGGTGGCCACGGCCAGCAACGCTCGCGTTCCGATGTGCATGATGACGGCTCCTCCCCGATGAAATCCCGTCACATCATGGCACTCGTCGATAACGCCGCGGTCACCTCACGGCCGCTGCTCGCGCAAGCTCGACCGCAGCTTTCCGATGCTCTCCTCGGCCAGCCCGGCCCCGGTCAGATAGGCCCGCACCGAACCGTGCCGTTCGCGCAGTTCCGCCAAAAAGGTGCGCATCACCTCGGCGGGCGTGCTCGCCAGGTAGGGCTGCAGCGGGCCCTTGTCCGGCCGGTTCCGGCGCTGCCAGGACAGGTAGCGCGCCATGCCCTGCTCGGTCAGCTCGTAGTCGGCGGCGATGTCCGCATCGGACACCCCGACCAGTTCCAGCACCAGCGCGACCACCACGCCGGTGCGGTCCCGCCCGCCCCAGCAGTGCACCACGGTCGGGCCCGGGCCGGCGGCGATCAGCTCGATCGCGCGGGCGATGTCGGCCGCCGCGTGCTCGGCGGTCTCGTGGTAGCGCGCCAGCAGGAACGCCACCACCCCCGCCTCCGCCGAGTAGTCCTCGGCCCGCCACACCGGGTTGTTCAGCGGCACGTTGTGCCAGTCCTCGCAGCACCAGTCCGGGGCGCGGCCGAACCGCTCCAGCTCCACCGGGTGCCGCAGATCGATCACGGTACGCACGCCGAACTGCGCGAAGCGTTCGCGGTCGGCCTCGCCCAGCGCGGTCAGGGTGTCCGAACGGAACAGCACACCCCGGCGCACCTCGGCCCCGTCGGTGGTGGCCAGGCCGCCCACGTCCCGGAAGTTGAACAGCGGACTCTCGAAGTCCACCAGCCGCGCTGATCCGGTTTGCTCGCTCACGCCCGCTCCTCGCTCACGCTTCCAGCAGCCGATCGCGCAGGCGCTGCACGCAGTCGGGGTGCAGGCCCGCGCCGACCAGGTATTCGGTCACCGAGCCGTGGCGGTAGCGCAGCCCGTGCAGCGTCATCAGCATGGCCTCGGCCGGGGTGTACGTGAAGAACGGCGGCGTGTTCGCGTGGTCCTCGTTCGGGAAGGCCGTGCGCACCCACTGGGTGAACATCGGCGCGCTGCGTTCGGTCAGCGCGTAGTCGGCCGCGATCTGGTCGTCGGGCACCCCGAGCAGGTCCAGGGCCAGCGCCACGATGAGGCCGGTGCGGTCCTTGCCGGCGACGCAGTGCACCACGGTCGGGCCGTGGTCGGCGTCGGTGAGCATGCCGACCACCCGGGCGATGTCGGCCTTGCCGTGGTGGGCCAGCTCCAGGTAACGGGCGGACAGCCAGCCCGCGACGCCGATCTCCGTGGTGTAGGTGGAGTGGTCCCAGAGCGGGTGCTCCAGGTGGTTGTGCCGCCACACCACCCGGGTCCACTCCGGCACCCGGCCCATCGAGGCGACCTCGGCGGGCCGGCGCAGGTCGATCACGGTGCGGATGCCGAGCGCCGTGAACGCCTCGCGGTCCTCGGTGCCCAGCCTGCTGAGCGTGTCGGACCGGTACACCGTGCGCCGGCGTACGGTGCGGCCGTCGGCGGTGGTCAGCCCACCGAGGTCACGGAAGTTGAAGACGGCGGCGAAGGCGATGCTGCGCTCGATCGGCGTGGTGGTCACCCCGATACCGTAATCAAGGTCACGTGGCGTGGTGTAGCCCGACCGCGTCACATCCCGGGCGTGTCAGCCGAGTTGCACCGAACGTTTGGCCAGGCCCATCCAGAAGCCGTCGATCACCGTGCGCTGCGAGGCCAGGTCGTCCTCGCCCGCGCCGAGGGTGACGAACAGCGGCGCGAAGTGCTCGGTGCGCGGGTGCGCCATCGCGCCGGACGGGGCCTTGTGCAGGAAGTCGAGCAGCCCGTCGACGTCGCCGGCGTCCAGCGCCTGCCGGCCCCAGTCGTCGAACTCCGCCGACCAGCCCTGCACGGGCGCGTCGAAGCCCAGGTGCATGTACGGCATCGCGGCGCGCAGGTTGTGGGTGAAGAAACCGCTGCCGATGATGAGCACGCCCTCGTCGCGCAGCGGCGCGAGCTTACGGCCGATCTCCAGCAGCCGCTGCGGGTCCAGCGTCGGCATGGAGATCTGCAGGACCGGGACGTCGGCCTCGGGGAACATCTCGACCAGCGGCACGTACGCGCCGTGGTCCAGGCCCCGGTCGGGCACGTCGGCCACCGGTGTCTGCGGTCCGCGCAGCAGTGCCCGCACCTTCGCGGCCAGCTCGGGCGCGCCCGGCGCCGGGTACTTCACCTCGTAGTAGTGCTGAGCGAAGCCGCCGAAGTCGTAGTAGAGCGGGACCGTGGTGGTCGCGCCGACGGCCAGCGGGGCGTTCTCCCAGTGCGCCGAGACGACCAGGATCGCGGTGGGCCGGGGCAGGTCACTCGACCAGTCCGCCAGCTGGCGGGTCCACAGCGGGTCGTCGGCCAGCGGGGGAGCGCCATGGCTGAGGTAGAGCGCGGGCATACGGGTGCTCATACCCGCGAGAATACTTGACCATTCAACTAACGTCGAGTGGCCGCCCTCACCCTGACAAGCGGAAAGCCCGGCGAGACGTCTCCCGCCGGGCTTCCTTCCGGGTAAAGCCTTCTCCGCCCCCTCCGCCGCGACTCTTGAAGAGTCGCGGCGTCGGGAGCCGTCGGAAGGCGCGACTCTTCAAGAGTTGCGCCAAGGGCCAAGGGTGGGGCCGGTCAGGCCGTGAGGGCGGTTTCGGCGTCGAGGGTGACGGCGGCGGCGTGGACGACCGCCGCGATGCGCAGGGCCTCGTGGACGGCCTCGCGGCCGACGCCGGTGCCGATCAGCGTCTTCTCGTGCGACTCCAGGCAGACGCCGCAGCCGGTGATGGCCGAGACGGCCAGGCTCCACAGCTCGAAGTCGGCCTTGTCGACGCCCGGGTTGGCGATGATCTGCATGCGCAGCCGGGCCGGCAGCGACTGGTACGCGTCGTCGCCGATCAGGTGCTTGGACCGGTAGTAGACGTTGTTCATCGCCATGATCGACGCCGCGCCCTTGGCCGCCTCGATCGCCTCGGGCTTGAGGTGATCGGCCGCCTCGGCCGCGATCTCCCGCAGCACGAAAGCGTTGCGGGCGGCGAACGCGCAGGCCAGCGCGGTGCCCCAGAGCTGCTGCGCGGTCAGCGGCGAGGTGCCCAGCACGGCGCCGATGTTTAGCTTGGTGTCCCGGGCGTACGCCGGCAGCGCCGCCTTGATCGCCTCGATGCCCATCAGGCGGCCAGCAGCTCGGCGGCGTTCAGGGTCTCGCCGCCCTTGTTCCAGTTGCACGGGCACAGCTCGTCGGTCTGCAGCGCGTCGAGCACGCGCAGCACCTCGGTGACGTTGCGGCCGACCGAGCCGGCGGTCACCATCACGAACTGGATCTCGTTGTTCGGGTCCACGATGAACGTCGCGCGCTGCGGCACGCCGTCCTCGCCCAGCACGCCCGCCGCCTCGGTCAGCTCGCGCTTGACGTCGGCCAGCATCGGGAAGGGCAGCTCGCGCAGGTCGGGGTGGTTCTTGCGCCACGCGTGGTGCACGAACTCGTTGTCGACCGACCAGCCCAGCACCTGCGCGTCCCGGTCGGCGAACTCGCCGTTCAGCCGGCCGAACTCGGCGATCTCGGTCGGACATACGAAGGTGAAGTCCTTGGGCCAGGAGAACAGCACCCGCCACTTGCCCTCGTAGGTCTTGTTGGTGATCGTCTCGAACGCCTTGTCGGCGTCGAGGGAGACGCACGCGGTGAGTTCGTAGGCGGGGAAGTGGTCGCCGACGGTGAGCAAAGCAGGTACCTCCTGAGCGGTCTTTCTTGAGCCGTTCAAGATTAGGCAGGGCATTGCGACGTGATCATTGCCGGATCGTGACATTGTGGCGACCGCCACGGGGTCTTTGTCCCGTCCCATTGCCCAGCTCATCGACGTGATCCGCTGGCGCGGCGGCGACACGCCTTCCCGATATACGGGAGCCTGCTGGTCTGGGAGTCGCAAAAGTGGGACGCTACCCAGCGTGATCCGCCTCGTACTGATTATTGGCACCTAGCGCGCCGGCCGCACCTGGGCAACCAGGCCCCTCGCCGACGCGCAGACCTCCCGCGACCGCGGGGGGTCTTTTGTTTTGCAGCTCCTTCCCGGTCATCACGTCGGCGCCTCGCGAAGCGGGCGCCCGCACAGGAGGTCACACGACATGCAGATCTTCGACACCACGCTGCGCGACGGCGCCCAGCGCGAGGGCATCACCTACTCGGTAGCCGACAAACTCGCGGTGGCGCGCCTGCTCGATCAGTTCGGGGTCGGGTTCATCGAGGGCGGGTGGCCAGGGGCGGTCCCCAAGGACACCGAGTTCTTCGAACGGGCCCGAACCGAGCTGGAGCTGAAGAACGCGCTGCTGGTGGCGTTCGGCTCGACCCGCAAGGCGGGCGTCTCGGCGGCCGACGACGCGCAGCTCGCGGGCCTGCTCGCGGCGCAGACGCCGGTGGTCTGCCTGGTCGCGAAGTCCGACGTGCGCCACGTCGAGCGGGCGCTGCGCACCACCCGCGAGGAGAACCTCGCCATGGTCGCCGACAGCGTGACCCACCTGCGCTCGCACGGCCGCCGCGTCTTCGTCGACTGCGAGCACTTCTTCGACGGCTTCCGCTTCGACCCCGACTACACCGCCTCGGTGGTGCGCACCGCGCTGGACGCGGGCGCGGAGCGCGTCGTGCTCTGCGACACCAACGGCGGCATGCTGCCCTCGCAGGTGGGCGCGGCCATCGCCGACCTCGTCGCGCGGCTGGGCGTCTCGCCCGAGCTGTTCGGCATGCACGCGCAGAACGACACCGCGTGCGCCGTCGCCAACACCATCGCCGCGGTGGAGGCGGGCGTACGCCACGTGCAGGGCACCGCCAACGGCTACGGGGAGCGCCCCGGCAACGCCGACATCTTCGCCGTGGTGGCGAACCTGCAGCTCAAGCTGGGCATGACCGTCCTACCGGACGGCTGCCTAGAACAGATGGCGCACGTCTCGCACGCCATCGCCGAGATCGCCAACATCGCACCCGACTCCCACCAGGCCTACGTCGGGTCCGCGGCCTTCGCCCACAAGGCGGGACTGCACGCGAGCGCGATCAAAGTCGACCCGGCCCTCTACAACCACGTGGACCCGGCCGTCGTCGGCAACGACATGACGATCCTCGTCACCGAGATGGCCGGCCGGGCCAGCATCGAGCTCAAGAGCCGCGAGCTCGGGCTGGACCTGGCCGGCCATCCCGACACGCTGTCCAAGGTGACGCACCGGGTGAAGGAGCTGGAGGCGGCCGGCTGGTCCTTCGAGGCCGCCGACGCGTCCTTCGAGCTGCTGGTGCGCCAGTCCCTGGGCGAGCAGACGACGCCGTTCACGCTGGAGTCGTACCGGGTGATCGTCGAGCACCGCGAGGACGGCGCGGTGGTCAGCGAGGCGACCGTGAAACTGCGCGTGCGCGGCGAGCGGGTGATCGCCACCGCGGAGGGCAACGGTCCGGTCAACGCACTCGACCAGGCGCTGCGCCAGGCGCTGGAGCGGCACTTCCCGCAGCTGTCCGGGCTGGAGCTGGCCGATTACAAGGTGCGCATCCTGGCCGGCTCGCACGGCACCGACGCGGTGACGCGGGTGCTGGTGGAGACGGTGGACACCGACGGGCGCGACTGGACCACGGTCGGCGTGCACGAGAACGTGGTGGAGGCGAGCTGGCGGGCCCTGGTCGACGCCTTGGCGTACGGCGTGGCCGCCGCCGGCGGGGACCGCAAGGTGCGCTCGCGCCGCTGATCCTGTGCGGACGGTCCGCGGCCGGTGACGGCCCGCTGCCCGATTTTTCGGAAGGATACTACGTAGTAACTGCAAGATATGTAAACTCTTGACATCGATGAGCGTGGTTGGCACAGTGCCTGGCATGTCTCGTCGTTTCCCCCGCAACGCCTTCCTCCGGGCGTTCACCGTGCTGGTGATGGCGGCCATCGGATCGGTGGCCGCCGTCACCGTCGGCGCGTCCCCCGCGTACGCCGACGGCTGCTACACCTGGGGCCGCTCGCTGTCCTCGGGCATGTCCGGAGAGGACGTCCGCCAGCTGCAGATCCGCGTCGCCGGCTGGCCGGGCTACAACAACACCATCGTCATCGACGGCATCTTCGGCGCGGAGACCCGCGACGCGGTGGTCCGCTTCCAGCAGGCGTACGGCCTGGGTGCGGACGGCATCGCCGGGCCGCAGACCTTCAACAAGATCTACTCCCTGCAGGACGACGACTGCACGCCGATCCACTTCAGCTACGCCGAGCTGAACAAGTGCAACACCACCTGGGCCGGTGGCGCGGTCTCGGCGGCCACCGCCAAGGCCAACGCGCTGCGTGCCATGTGGCGCCTGGAAGCGCTCCGCCACGCCCTCGGCGACCAGGCCCTGCGCGTCACGTCCGGCTTCCGCAGCACCGCCTGCAACAACGCCGCGGGCGGCGTCTCCGGCAGCCGCCACCTCTACGGTGACGGCGTCGACCTCGGCTCCGGCCCGCACTCCCTCTGCACCATCGGCAAGCAGGCCCGCTACCACGGCTTCACCGGCATCCTCGGCCCCGGCTACCCCGACCACTCCGACCACATCCACACCGACGCCCGCAGCGGCACCCTCTGGTCCGCCTCCCAGTGCTTCTAGCCGAAGGAAGGGCACCTTCACATCGCCATGCGTTGTAGAAGGTGCCCTTCCCATCGTCCTGGGGTTTCGCGGTGGCGGTTCGGGGGAGGGTCGGGGGTCGCGGGGTGGCGGTAGGCTGCGGCGGCACGCACTCTGGCGGCCCGGCCGCGTCCGACGTGGAGGCACCCCGTGAGCGACAACCCGTACCGGGCACCGAGCCCGCCCGCCCCGCCCGAGCAGCCCGCGACGGCAGCACCCGCCGTCGCCGCGTGGTCCCACCCCTCGCTGGACATCCCGCGCCCGGTCCGGCGGCCCGTGGAGGCCCGGCTGGTGTGGCGCGGCATCTTCACCATGCTGGGCGCGCACGCGCTGACCATGGTCGCCGGCGTCTTCGCCGCACTGCTCTTCGGGCAGCAGAACGACTACGGCCCGGGCGGCGAAGGCAGCACCGAGTCCGTCTTCATGCTGGTCGGCGTCTTCGGGCAGTTCATTCTCGGCATCGTCGCCCTGGTCATGGGCATCGGCGGCGTCGTCGGCAAGGACGGCGGCAAGGGCGCGGGCATCCTCATCGGCTGGGTCGCCGGCATTCCGGCCAGCCTGATCGCCGGCATAGCCATCACCATCACCTTCGCCAACTCCTGACCGGCCGCTCCGGGCCGTCAGCCCGCCAGGCCCGTGGCTGCCCGCCCACCTGTATCGATCATGAACTTGTGGCACCGACACGCCGTCGACCCGTGCCATAAGTTCATGATCAGCGCTTAGAGGGTGGCGGGGGCGACCGTGAGGGTGCCGGTGTCGGCGTCGAGGGTGGCGCGGGTGCCGAGGGGGACGGCGGTGTGCTGGGGGCCGTGGCCGATGGGGAGGCCGCCGAGGACCGGTAGGCCCAGGTCGAGCAGGCGGTCGGTGAGGACGTCGGCGATGGTGACGGGCCAGGCGTCGGCGCAGTCGGTGAACTGGCCGACGGCGATGCCCGCGACGCCGTCGAGCGCGCCGCTGCGGCGCAGGTGGGTGAGCATCCGGTCGACGCGGTACGGGTACTCGCCGACGTCCTCGATGAGCAGGATCGCGCCCGTCAGGTCGGGCAGGTGCGGGGTGCCGAGGGTGCTGACCAGCAGCGACAGGTTCCCGCCGAGCAGGGTGCCCTCCGCGTGGCCCGAGGTGCGCACCCGGTGGGTGTCCTCGGCCGGGTCGGCGGCCACCACGACCGGCTCCCCGCTCATCAGGGCGTGCCGCGCCCCGAGCGCGGTCGGCGAGTCCGCGCCCTTGTCGAACTGCGCCGCGACCGGCCCGTGCACGGTGGCCAGGCGCGCGCCGCGCCACAGTGCGAGGTGCAGCGCGGTGATGTCGGAGAAGCCCATGACCAGCTTCGGGTCACGGCGTACGGCGTCCAGGTCGACGCGGTCGGTGATGCGCTGCGCGCCGTAACCGCCGCGGGTGCACAGCACGGCGCGCACCTGCGGGTCGCCGAGCGCTTCGTTGAGGTCGCCGAGGCGCTGCTCGTCGGTGCCGCCGAAGTAGCCGTGCCGGGCCAGCACGTGCGGGTACACCCGGGGCGCCAGGCCCCAGCCGGTGAGCACGGACACCGCCGCCTCGACGCGCTCGGCGGGCACCGGCCCCGAGGGCGAGACCAGCGCGACCGTGTCGCCGGGCCGGAGGGTCGCGGGGTGCAGGGTGGCGGTCATGGCCGCAGAGCCTAACGCCGCGCACGGAACCTTCACAAAGCCCACACCTAGTTGACCATGGAAACGTATAGCATCCCGCGCATGAAACGGTTCCTTCTGCGCGCGCTGCCCTGGGTCCTGGCGCTGCCGGCGGCGGTGTGGGCCGTGTTCCGGGTCGCCGGCTGGGACGACCGGTATCCGATGGCGCAGCTGATGGCGTTCACGCCGTACGTCGCCGCCGGTTGCCTGGTGCCGCTGGCGGTGCTGCTGGTGTGGCGGCGCTGGGCGGCCGCCGGCCTGGCCGCGGTGACCGCGGTGGCGCTCGCCGTGGTGGTGCTGCCGCGCTGGTTCGCCGACGGCGACCCGATGGCCGGGGCGGCGGGCGCGCCGCTGCGGGTGATGAGCGCGAACGTGCTGGCGGGATCGGCGGGCCCGGCCGAGCTGGTGGAGCTGGTGCGGGCGCACCGGGTGGACGTGCTGGCGCTGCAGGAGGCGACGCCGGAATTCCTCGTCGCGGTGGACGCGGCGGGGATGCGCGGCGAGCTGCCGTACCGGGTGGACCACGCGGCGCCCGGGGTGGAGGGGTCCGCGCTGCTGTCTCGGCTGCCGTTGCGCGACGACGGGGTGCGGGTCAACCCCGGCGGCTTCCGGCAAGCGCGGGGTGAGGTGTCGGTGCCGGGCGGGGGCACCGTGCTGGTCGAGTCGGCGCACCCGCTGGCACCCTGGGCCGACTTCGTGACGCCGCTGTGGAAACGCGGCTTCGAAGGCCAGCCGCGGGCCACGCCGGAGGGGGCGGTGCGCGTGCTGCTCGGCGACTTCAACGCCACCCTGGACCACCACCTGCTGCGCGACCTGATCGACTCCGGTTACCGGGACGCGGCCGACGTGCTCGGCCGCGGCTTCACCGGCACCTGGGGGCCGTACGACGGGGACCCGCTCCCGCCGGTGACGCTGGACCGGGTGCTCGCCGACCGGCGGGTTGGCGTCAAGGACTTCCAAGTGCTGGAGCTGCCGGGCAGCGACCACCGGCCGGTGTACGCCGAGCTGGTCCTGCCGTAGGAAACGCCACTGTTTGAGCGGACGCTCAAGCCTGCTAGGCTGGCGTTTGATCGACCGCTCAAATATGTGGCACGGGCCGTGTTTCCTGGAGACACCGTCCTGACCCGACACTGCCGGCGCATCGGCACCTGTTTTGTCAGACCGGTGCGAGAAAGTCTGGCCGTCCCGCGAGTCGGGGACGCGACAGTACGGGCGGTGCCGGCCACATTGGCAACGGGGGGTGGCCGGCACCGCCCGCATTCGTGTGCGCAGCACGTCGCGGGCCCGGGTAGTGAGGGAGCGCATGTCCGACACGAAGCAGCGGTTGCTCGACGGAGCCATGGACACGCTGCGCAAACACGGGATAGCGGGCGTGTCCGCGCGCAACATCGCCGGTGCGGCCGGGGTCAACCAGGCGCTGATCTTCTACCACTACGGCAGCGTGGACGACCTGCTGGTGGCGGCGTGCACGGCCGCGACCGGCGAGCGCGTCGAGGCGTACCGGGCGCGCTTCGCGACCGTGGGCTCGCTGCGCGAGCTGCTCGACGTCGGCCGAGCGCTGCACGAGGAGGAGCGCGACCTGGGCAACGTCGCGGTGCTCGCGCAGATGCTGGCCGGTGCGCAGCACGACGAGAAGCTCGCCCGGGTGACCGCCGAGACGCTCGGCATGTGGACCGCCGAGATCGAGTCGGTGCTGCGGCGGGTGCTGGCGGGCTCCCCGTTCGCCGAGATGGCCGACGTGCCAGGGCTGGCCGCCGCGATCTCCGCCTCGTTCGTCGGGCTGGAGCTGTACGAAGGCGTGGACCGCCCCGGGGCGCAGCGCGCGATGGCGGCGCTGGAGCAGCTCGGCACGCTGATGGAGGTCGTCGAGGAGCTGGGGCCGGTGGCCCGGCGGGCGCTGCGAAGCAAGATCAATAAGGCGGCGGCCCGGCGGTCCTGAGTGAGTCGGCCGAGGCGGCAGACCGGTTTCACAGGACAGCGGCCCGTGGCACGGCTCGCCTAGCATCACGCCCGTGAGTGGACGGTTGGCGGGGGAGAGCGGGCGGCAGGCCTGGTGGCGCAGACACCGGCGCACCGTGGCGGGCATCGTGCTGCTCGGGATCGGCACCGGGGTGTTCACGGCATACCTGCGGGGCGGGTCGGCGCAGATCATGCCGCCCGCACCCGGCGCGGTCTGCCCGCTGCTGCGGCCCGAACTGCTCGACCTGCTCGTGCCCGGCCGCGACCCGAGCACACAGGAGACCGACCGGAACGACGAGACACTGTCGGCCTGGTGCGTCGTCCAACGCCCCAAGGCCGACGGCGAGGACGCCTCGCTGGTTGTGGGCGTGATCAACGTGGGCCGGGCCGACGGCGAGGACCCCGTGACCCGCGCCCGCCGGGACTTCTACGGCCAATTCGCTGCCAATCGCGAACGCATCATGCTCGACGGTCTCGGCGACCAGGCCGGGTACTGGTCCGAGCTGGGCCCCGCCGGGCGGATCTACCTGACCGTGCGGATGGGCGCGCGGCTGGTGCACGTGCAGTACCGCAACACCATGGTCGGTCCGGAGCGCAGCCGGGAGGCGGCCGTGCTGGCCGCGCGGGAGGTGCTGGCGAAGCTGTGAGAAACGACGATCTGGTGGACGACCTCGTCGCGGGGCGGGGCGGCGCGGTCACCCACCTCGTGCACGAGCTGCGTCCGGAGCCGAACTGGCTGATCCGGTGGACGGTGGCGGTCGCCGTGATGGTGGCCTGCGGGCTGGCCGGATACCACGGCAGCGGCCTGCTGCTGGAGCTGTCCACCCGGCTGGAGCTCGCCTGGACCGGCTCGTCCTGGCAGGCCCCGCCGCAGCCGGAGCTGCCTTCCACCCCGTTCGGTCACCCGGTGCCCTGACCCCTGGCAGGTTCCGCGTCGAGCGCGGGCTGCCCCGGGAAGCCTGGGCGGAGCTCGGGCGGGCGGCGCCGGGCCGCTGACCGGCGCCGCCGTGGCCGGGCTAACCTCGTGAGCGTGGCGACCGCACTGGTGATCGAGAACGACCCGACCGACGACCTGCGCCGGCTCGGAGACTGGCTGACCGAGGCCGGGCTGGAGCTGACCGTCCTGCGCCCGCACGCCGGCGACGCACTGCCCGAGGACCTGGACGGCTACGCCGCGTTCGTGGTGATGGGCGGGGAGCAGGACGCGTTCGGCAAGGACGGGGTGCCGGGCGCGCCGTGGTTCCCGAAGCTGGAGTCGCTGCTGCGCAAGGCGGTCAAGAACCGGGTGCCGACGTTGGGCGTCTGCCTGGGCGGGCAGCTGCTGGCGCAGGCGCACGGCGGCACCGTCGAGCGCTCCACCAGCGGACCGGAGATCGGCGCGCGCCTGGTCGCGCGGCGGGACGTGGCCGAGGCCGACCCGCTGTGGTGGGCGGTGCCGTTCGCGCCCGACGTGATCCAGTACCACTTCGACGAGATCACCGAGCTGCCGCTCGGGGCGACCCTGCTGGCCGCCTCGCCGCGCTACCCCCACCAGGCGTTCCGGATCGGCGACCGGGCCTGGGGCACCCAGTTCCACATCGAGTGCGACGTCGACATGTTCGCCGGCTGGGTGGAGAACAACCGCGAGTGGATGACCGAGCAGGGCTGGCAGCCCGACGGGCTGATCGCCGGCGTCGAGGCGACCCAGGAGGACGTGGCCGAGGTGTGGCAGCCGTTCGCCCGGCGCTTCGCCGAGCTGGCCCTGGGCACGCTGCCCGACGCGGGCCGCCGGGAACTGCCGCTGCTGAGCTGAGCCGCCGCGCCGTGACTTCTGCGCCCGCGTGCGCGCCGATAACCTGAGCGGATGGCGGGAATCGGGCGGTTGGCACGGTACGGCTTCACGCTGTCGGCGACCGGCCCCGACCCGGCCGTGCTGCTGGGCGGGACCGGCCTGAACCTGTGGGACGCGGCCGCGCAGCGGCCCGTCGACGAGGAGAGCGCGCTCATCCTGGAGCAGCTCGGCCGCGCGGCCGACCCCGACCTGGCGCTGCGCCAGCTGCACCGCATCGCCGAGCGCGACGCCGGGCCCGACAAGGGTGTGCTGGAGCGGCTCGGGGCCGACGAGGACCTGCGCATCCGGCTGATCACGGTGCTCGGGGCGTCGTCGGCGCTGGGCGACCAGATCGCGGCGCAGGCCGGGCAGTGGAAGGTGCTCACGCACACCGTGCCGCCGCGCTACGAGGTGCACAGCGGGCTGGCCGACGTGCCGTCGCTGCGGGCCGGCTACCAGCGCGGGCTGCTGCGCATAGCGGCGGGCGACCTGGCCGACGGGGTCGACGTCGAGACGACGATGGCCGAGGTGACCGCGCTGGCCGACGCGACGCTGCGGGCGGCGTACCGGATCGCGCTGGGCCGCGTCGGCGACCAGCGGCCCCGGCTGGCCGTGATCGCGATGGGCAAGTGCGGCGGCGACGAGCTGAACTACGTCTCGGACGTCGACGTCATCTTCGTCGCGGCCGAGGACGAGGACCTCGCCGCGGGCACCACCGTCGCCGCGGCGCTGATGGAGATCTGCGGCCACGTGGCCTGGCCGGTCGACGCCGCCCTGCGGCCGGAGGGCGGGCGCGGTCCACTGGTGCGCACGCTGGCCAGCCACCTCGTCTACTACCAGCGCTGGGCCCGCACCTGGGAGTTCCAGGCGCTGCTCAAGGCCCGCCCGGTCGCCGGTGACGCCGGTGTCGGCAAGGCCTGGCTGGCCTCGTTGCAGCCGCTGATCTGGCACGCCGCCGAGCGGCCGGAGGCGGTCGAGGACGTGCGCGCGATGCGGCGGCGCATCATCGACCAGGTGCCGCGGGCCGAGATCGAGCGGGAGATCAAACGCGGACCGGGCGGGCTGCGCGACATCGAGTTCGCGGTGCAGCTGCTGCAGCTCGTGCACGGTCGCGGCGACGAGACGCTGCGCTCGGGCAACACCCTCAACGCGCTGCGGGCGCTGGTCGCGGGCGGTTACGTGGGCCGGGGCGACGGGGAGGCGCTCAGCGCCGCGTACCGCTTCCTGCGAAACGTGGAGCACCGGCTCCAGTTGCAGCGGCTGCGGCGTACGCACACCGTGCCCGCCGACGACGGCCAGGCGGGCACCATGGCGCTGCGCTGGCTGGCGCGCGCGATGAACTACAAGCGCGAGGAGCCCTCGCTGGGCACCGGCCGGGGCCGGGAGGGCGGCGGGCTGGACCCGATCGCGGCGTTCCGCGCCGACTGGGTCACCCACGCCGCCGAGGTGCGCCGGCTGCACGCCAAGCTGCTCTACCGGCCGCTGCTGGCGGCCGTGGCCAAGGTGCCCGCCGACGGGCTGTCGCTGCGGGCCGACGCCGCCCGCAAGCGCCTGGAACTGCTCGGCTACGCCGACCCGGCGGGCGCGCTGCGGCACATCGAGGCACTGACCTCGGGCGTGTCGCGCACCGCCGCGATCCAGCGCACCCTGCTGCCGGTGCTGCTGGCCGAGTTCGCCGACGCGCCCGATCCCGACGCCGGGCTGCTGGCCTACCGGCAGGTGTCCGACACGCTGGGCACCACGCCCTGGTATCTGCGCCTGCTGCGCGACGAGGGCCCGGTGGCGCTGCGGCTGGCCCGGGTGCTGGACAGCTCGCGCTACCTGACCGACCTGCTCTCGCGTGACCCGGAGGCGCTGCGGCTGCTGGCCGACGACACCGAACTCGCGCTGCGCACCCGGCAGTCGCTGCTGGACGGCACGGCCGCGGCCGCCGGGCGGCACGCCGACCCGCGCGCGGCGGTGGCCGCGGTGCGCGCGATGCGCCGCCGCGAGCTGTTCCGCATCGGCAGCGCGGACGTGCTCTCCGGGGCGGGCGAGCTGGCCCCGGCCAAACCGGTCGGCATCATCGAGGTGGGGCAGGGGCTGGCCGACCTCACCGACGCCACCATCGCGGCCGCGCTGGCGGTGGCCCGGCAGGCCGCGGGAGCACCCGACGAGCTGCGTTTCTCCGTGATCGGTATGGGCCGGCTCGGTGGCGCGGAGACGAGCTACCCGAGCGACGCGGACGTGCTGTTCGTGTACCAGCCCGCGCCCGGGATGAAGGACGACGAGGCCAACGGCGTCGCGCTGGCCATCGCGGAACAACTGCGCACGCTGCTGTCCGCGCCCGCGCCCGATCCGCCGCTGGGCATCGACGCCGACCTGCGCCCCGAGGGTCGGCAGGGTCCGCTGGTCCGCAGCCTCGCCGCGTACCAGCGCTACTACGCGACCTGGTCGCAGGTGTGGGAGGCGCAGGCGCTGCTGCGGGCGCGGCCCGTCGCCGGGGACGCGGGGCTGGCCGCCGAGTTCATCGCGCTCATCGATCCGGTGCGCTACCCGGTCGACGGGCTGCGGCGGGAGCAGATCGTGGAGATCCGCCGGATCAAGGCGCGGGTGGAGAACGAGCGGCTGCCCCGGGGCGCGGATCCGCTCACGCACACCAAGCTGGGGCGCGGCGGCATCGCCGACGTCGAGTGGACGGTGCAGCTGTGGCAGCTGCGGCACGGGCACGAGGTGGCGGGACTGCGCTCCACGCGTACCCTCGACGCGCTCCACGCGGCGCACGCGGCCGGGATCGTATCCGTCGAGGACGCCGAGGTGCTGGCCACGGCGTGGACGCTGTGCTCGCGGGTGCGCAACGCGCTGACGCTGATCCGCGGCCGGGCCGTGGACCAGCTGCCCCGGCACGGTGTCGAGCTGGCCGGGGTGGCGCGCATGCTGGGCGGTGCCGACCCGGGCGAGTTCCTGGACGAGTACCTCAAGGTCACCCGCCGGTCCCGTGCCGCCGTCGAGCGGCTGTTCCTTGCCTGACGGCGGCCGCGGACACCCCGGAAGAGGGGGTCGGCGCGCACGCCGCGGGGAGTGCCCATGGCCATGTCGTAGGGTGATCGCGTGACGCTCTACGTGGTCGGTGACGTGCACGGGCATCTCACGCCGCTGACCCAGGCGCTGCGGGTGACGGGCCTGCTCGACGCGCGGGGCGCGTGGTCGGGCGGTGCCGCGCGGCTGTGGTTCCTCGGCGACCTGACCGACCGCGGCCCGGACGGCATCGGCGTGATCGATCTGATCCGGCGGCTGCAGGTCGAGGCCGCCGCGGCAGGCGGCGAGGTCGGCTGCGTCATAGGCAACCACGACATGCTGCTGTACGGCAGCCGCTTCGTCCCCGCGTCGCCGGTGACCGAGGTGCGCACCATCGTGCAGGTGTGGGCGCTCAACGGCGGCCAGGAGCACGACCTCGAAGGACTGGACGAGCAGCGGGCCGCCTGGCTGGCCGGCCTGCCCGCGGTGGCGCTGGTCGACGACCACCTGCTGCTGCACGCCGACACCCTGGCCTACCTGGAGTTCGGGCCGACCATCGACGAGATCAACGCCGCGGTGGGCACCATCATGCGCGAGCGCGACGAGCAGACCTTCGGGCGCAACACCCGGCTGCTGTTCCGCCGCTTCGAGTTCCTGGAGCACAACGACGGCGTCGCCAACGCCCGCCTGCTGCTGGACAAGCTGGGCGGCCGCCAGATCGTGCACGGCCACTCGACCATCCCGGAGACCTTCGGCGTCGCCCCGACCGCGGTGCGCGGGCCGGTCACCTACGCGGACGGGCTGGCCATGGCCGTGGACACCGGCATCTCGCTGGGCGCGCCCTGCATCGTCGTCTCACTGACGCCCGCCGCGGCCTGACAGCGGCGCCGCTGACCTGGCTGGTACTGCGGGTGGTGACCGTGCTCGCCCTGCCGTGCACCGTTGGGGGCCTGCTGCTGCCCTGATCGCTAGATCGCTAGATCGCTAGATCGCTAGATCGCTAGATCGCTCGACTTGCCTGGCACCTGTGCGAATGCGTCGTCAAGATACGCACAGGTGCCAGGCAACTCCGATGATCGAGGGCCCGCTCTACGGCTTGAGGATCTGTGTGTTCGCCGATTCCTTCTCGATGGTCGCCTTCGCGAAGCGGAACGGCAGGGTCTGGCCCGTACGCCACAGTTCGAACTGGTCGGCGTAGTTGTCGTGGAAGGCGTGACCCGAGTTGCCGGTCAGCTGGATCCAGCGGGAGTCGTCCAGGTCGGCCATGTTCACGATCATGCGCATGGACGGCACCGCGTCGACCTCGTAGCCCTGCCCGGCGCTCCAGCCCGTGGCGTTGACGATCGCGTCGCCGCCGGAGACGCCGACGGTGTCCCGGTTGAACAGCCACTCGATCGGCCCGATGCCGGACTCGCCGAACGTCGCGTGGGTCGGGGTGAGGGTGTGCATGTCGCCCCAGCGCCACTGCTTCGGGTCCTCGCCCTGCGCCTCGGACAGCTCCTTCACCGCCGCCGACATGGCCTGGGCCAGCATGTCGTCCCGCTTCTCGACCGCGGGCGTGCCCTTGCTGTCCCACCACTTGTCGTCGGGCTTGCTCAGCAGCCCGCGGACCACCTCGAACCAGCGGTCCCCGCCGTCGGCCGCGTAGTCCTCACCCAGCTCGTCGAAGGTCAGGCCGAGCAGGTTCTTCCAGACGGCGTTGTAGTACGCGGCCGCGGCCGAGTCCTCGCCCTGCTGGAAGTCCCAGTCGACGAGCAGCGCGTCGGCGTTCTTCTCCACCTGCGACGGGGCCTGCCGGGGCGCCTTCTGCAGCGCCGGGATCAGCGTCGGGGCGAAGCCGTTGCGGTTGTCGAACTGCTGCTTCCGCACGTCGTCCAGCGTGATCTTCCCGCCGGCCGCGCCGAGCATGTCGTAGATGCGCTGGCTGCGGTAGCCGTAGCTCCAGTCGTCGGTCAGGTGCTGCTGGTACTGGTCGCCGATGACGGCCTGGTTGGCGGTGACGACGTAGCCGCGCTCGGGGTTGAGCACGTTCGGCAGTTCGTTGAACGGGATGAAGCCGGTCCAGTCGTACGCCGGGTCCCAGCCGGGCGCGAACCACTTGCCGTCGCCCTTGCCGCGCACCGGGATACGGCCCGGCGACTGGTAGCCGATGTTGCCCTCGACGTCGGCGTAGACGATGTTCTGCGCGGGCACCTCGAACAGCGCGGCCGCGGCCCGGAACTCGTCCCAGTCGCCCGCCTTGTTGATGGCGAACACGGCGTCGCCGGTGCGTCCGGGATCGAGCGCGGTCCAGCGCATCGCGACCGCGTACTGCCCGCCGAGCTTCTTCAAGCTCTCGCTGGCGTCCGACAGCAGCGGGCCGTGCTTGCTGGTGCGCACCGTGATGGTGACGTCGGCACCGCCCGCGACCTTGAGCACCTCCTGGCGCGTGGTCAGCGGCTCCCACGCGTCGCCGACCTTCACCTTGTCGCCCTCGACCTGCTCCAGGTACATGTCGATGACGTCGGGGTCGAGGTTGGTGAAGCCCCAGGCGATCTTCGCGTTGTGGCCGATGACCACGCCGGGCACACCGGAGAAGGTGAAGCCCGCGACCTCGGTGCCGCACTCGCAGTGCAGGCCCATCTGGTACCAGATGCCGGGCTGGCTCGGGCTCAGGTGCGGGTCGTTGGCCAGGATCGGCTTGCCGGTGGCGGTCAGCTTGCCGCTGATCACCCACGAGTTGGAGCCGATGCCGTCGCCGTCGGCGTTGCCCATCAGGCCCGGCAGCGCGGCCAGCCCGTCGGCCATGTCGTTGAGCCCGTCGGCGGCCAGGGCCGCCAGCGGCGTGGCCGGCGGGGTGGTCGGCGCGGCCGGGGCGGTCGCCTTGGCGTCGAACGCTCCGTTCGAGATCGCGCCGCCGGTGACGATCGGCAGGTTGCGGTCGATCGGGTACGCCGGGTAGAGCTGGTCCACCTGCTCCTTGCTCAGGCCCTCGGCGGCCAGCGCGGCGCGGCGGATCTCGGCCTCCATGTTGCCGCGCAGGTCCCAGGCCATCGCCTTGAGCCAGGCCAGGCTGTCGACCGGCGACCAGCGTTCGATGACGTAGTCGGAGTTCTGCAGGCCGAGGATGCCGTACTCCAGGCTCAGCGCGCCCGAGGCGGCGAACCCGTCACCTTCGACGTCGGTGTTGGCGGCCAGCCACGCGTTGACGCCTTCGGCGTACGCCTCCAGGCCCTTGCGGGACTCCGGCGTCAGCAGCGCCACCTCCTGCTCGGCGACCCGGCGCCAGCCCATGGTGCGCAGGTACTTGTCCGTCTCCAGCTGGGACTCGCCGAACAGCTCGGAGACCCGCCCGGCCGTCACGTGGCGGCGGAAGTCCATCTCCCAGAACCGGTCCTGGGCGTGCACGAAGCCCTGGGCGCGATACAGGTCGTCGCTGGTCTTCGCGTAGATCTGGGGGATGCCGTGCGCGTCGCGGCGCACGGTCACCGGCGCGGACAGCCCGGTCAGGGTCAGCTCACCGTCGAGGGTGGGCATGGCGCGGCGCACCGACCAGACGGTCAGCCCGGCGACGACGACGGCCAGCACCGTCACGACGCCCAGCAGCCAGAACGCGGTCTTGCGCAGGCGGCGGAGCCAAAGGCGTGGGGGATTCACGTTGGCGGAGTCTACGCACATGTTGTGACCCGCGTTACCACCAGGTAACACAGACTTTGCTGGTCAGGTGCGCAGTCTTAGCTGAGCCGTTCCGGTCGCCCGCTCGTTCGGGTCCAGGATCAGCTGATATGTCCCGGTCGCCGGCAGCTCGGTGCCCTCCTCCCGCAGCCCGCCCCTGCCGTTGATCACGCAGCCGGACTCCACCACGTCGCCGTCGGGGCCGCGCAGCTCCAGCCCGCCGCACTGGCTCGGCAGATCCGTGCTCGGCACCTCGATGAACACCCGCTGCCCGATCCGGCCGGTGAAGGTCAGCACGCTGACCGCGCCCGGCTGCGCGATGCGCGCGGTGACCGCGTCGCCGTCCACGGGCAGTTCGAGCCGCTGGTCCACGGCCAGGTTCACCTTCACCCTGGCCTCGCCGACGCTCTTGTCCCGCGGGTCCACCACCACCGTGTAGGAGCCGGCGGCCGGCAGGGTGAAGCCGTCGATGTAGCCGCTGCCGTTGATGACGCAGCCGCTGGTCAGCTGCTTGCCGTCCGGGCCGAGCAGGTCCAGGCCACCGCACTGGCCCGGCAGGTTGGTGGCCGGCACGTCCACGAACACCTTCTGCCCGGCCGCCGCGCTGAAGGTGAACCGGGCCACCGTGCCGGGCTTGTCCAGGCGAGCGGTCAGCTCGGGGCCGTCCGGGGTGATCGCCTCCTGCTGGTCCTCGACAGTCAGCAGGCGCAGCCGCGCCTCGCCGGTGTCGTCGCCGCGAGGGTCGACCGCGATGCTGTACGTGCCCGTCTCCGGCAGCACCGTGCCGTCGATGTACCCCGCCCCGTTGATGACGCAGCCCGACGCCACCTGGCGGCCGTCCGGACCGAGCAGGTCCAGGCCGCCGCACTGGTTCGGCAGCGTCGTCGCGGGCACGTCGAGGAAGACCTTCTGCCCCTTCGTGCCCGGGAACTCGATCTTCGCGACCGCGCCCGGGGCGTCCACGCGCACCGTCCAGGTCTGCCCGCCCAGGTCCGCGCCCCCGGCGAAGACCTGGCCCGCCTTGGCGGCGACCGCGAAGTCGGGCTGCCCGGTCAGCGCCACGTCCAGCACGCAGCCGGCCAGCACGGCCGGGTCGGAGACGCCCAGCTCGCGGCAGATCGCCTCGGCCGAGGCCCGGTTCGGCAGCTCGGCCGTGGCCGCGTCCTGCTCCGGGAAGGCACGGTCGGTGTAGCTGTCGGTGGTCTTCCCCTCCGGGTAGGTGAACAGGGACGACGCGGCGTCGATGCGCCAGCTGTCGGCGTACGCGGGATAGAGCGCGGCGAAGCTCGGCCGCGTTCCCAGCGGTGTGCCGCCGCGCGGGCGTACGTCGTCGTCGGACTTGCCGTTGAAGTCGCCGAGCAGACCCTCCAGCCGACCTGCGTACGCCTGCGCGGGCTCGATCGAGAGCGCCAGGCCCCAGATGCCGATCGGCTCGATCACCAGGCGGGAGCCGTCCTTCCAGCGCAGCTCGACGTCGCCGCCCTCGTTCGTGCGCAGCTCGCCGCCGCCGGTGAGCTGCCGCGGGGCGGTCAGCTCCGCCGGAGCCGGGCCGGTCGGCACGCCCGCCACCAGCAACTCGACGCCGGCCGTGGTCATCCGGGCCTCGACCCGGTCGCCGTCGACCTTCGCGGCGACCGCCGAGTTCACCGCGACCATGCGCGAACCGGGCACCGGCTCCTGGCGGACCTGGATCTCGTACGCCCCGGCGGTGTCGCGCGCCGCGACGAATTCTCCCGCGGCCTGGAAGTCGTAGCGCAGCCCGTCGATCGTACGCAGGTGCGGGTCACCGGTGCTGTGCCCGCAGCCCGCGCCGGTGCAGGCCGGGGGCGGCGGGGGAGCGGTGCAGTCCCCGCTCGGCAGTGCGCGGTCGCCGTAGTGGCTGCGCGCCGGGCGGCCCAGCGCCTCCCGCAACCGGTTCTGCGCCCGGGTGGCCATCACCTCGGTGGCCGGGATGCCGCTGCCCGCGCAGTCCTCCCGGCTGTACGTGCCCTGATTGTGCTGCCAGCCGTGGTGGAACTCGTGGTAGATCGAGTCGCACGGGTCGGCGTTGCCGCCGCTGCCGAAGTAGGCGTGCCGGTCCTCGGGGTCCCAGAAGACCAGGATGTTGTTCCGGTCCAGCGCGCCCTCGTGGGTGTCGCCGGGCTGGGCCCGGATGATGCTGACGGTCACGCCGGGCGCCTCCAGCGCGGGCAGGATGCCCGCCGGGTCACCGCCGGGCGCGTGCAGGATCGCGCTGCAGGCGGCCCAGGCGTCGGCCAGCTCCGGGTCGGTCACAATGATCTCCGCGTACGCCGGGCGGCCCGGCGCCGCCACCGCGCCGAGCGCCACCACCAGCGCCAGCACGACCGCTCCGCCGATCCCGGCCACCCCGCCGGAGCCGGACCGGCCGGAGTCCCCGTTCCCGCCGGCGGCTTCTTCGCCGGAGTCCGCGTTCCCGTGTTCGGCGCCGGAGCCTGTCCCGCTGCCCGTCGGGCCGTCCGGCCCGCCGTCGGCAGCGAGGCCGTCACCCGTGGCGGCGGCCTGGTGGCCGCGCCCACGCCGTTTCACGATGACCGCGGCGACCAGCACCAGCACCAGCCCGACCGCTCCGGCCAGGACCGCCCAGTGCCACCACGGGCGTCCGGCGTCCACGGCTTCGGCCGTGACACCCGCCCCCGCCAGCGGGGCGCAGGCGGCCGGGCCGCTCTCCGGCACGATCGGCACCGCGTACGTGAACTCCAGGCGCAGTGGCACACCCGGCTTCACCGGGTACAGCGAGCCGAACGCGCCCGCGCCGGCCGACCAGGTGACGATCTCGATCGCGTGTCCCGTGGGCCCGATCGGGATGGCGCGCAGCGGCACCTCCGTGCTCGCCCCAGGCTCCAGTGTGTGCAGGCGCTTGGCCAGCACCGTCGCCAGCGACTCCTCGAACGAGGTCTCCATCGGCAGCGGCGTGACGGCGACGCCGTCCTGCTCCAGCCGGGTCACCGCGAGCGTGCCGTACGTCGAGGTGACCACCTGGCAGGGGGCGTCACCCCGGTTGGCCAGCACCAGCACCGTCGCGAGTGGATCGTCGCCGCGTACGGTCACCGCGAGGTCGCCTGCCGCGCGGGCGGGCGTGGCGGGCAGGAGTGCACAGAGGAACGCGGCGGCGGTGAGCAGCGCGCGGCGGAGGGGGTGCGCCATGCGGCACACCATATGGCCTGCGGCCCTCGTGGTCGGTCGGGAAGCGGATAGGTGACACGGGTGCATGCGATCTAAGCTCGTGAGCGCCTTTCGGGCATGCCCCCTCATCCCCAGGAGAACTCCGATGTACCTGCTGAACAAGCAGTTCTGGATCGCCAGCGCCGAGCGTGCCATCAAGACCTTCGTGCAGGCCCTGATCGCCGCGTTCGGCGTCGGCCAGGTCAGCGGCGTGGTGGGCGTGGACGTCGCCGCGATCGACTGGCGCGGCGCGCTGTCGCTGGCGTTCAGCGCCGCGCTGCTGTCGGTGCTGATGTCGGTCGGTTCCGGACCGATCGGCGCGGCCAACAGCCCGAGCCTGCTCACCGCCGCCCCGGCCGCTGCCGCCACCGCCATCGTCGCGGCGGCGGCCGCCAGCCCGGTGCTCGCCCCGGCCGTCGCCGCCGCCACCGCTGCCACCGAGCCCGCGCCGGCTGCCGCCCCCGCTGCTGCCCCCGCTTCCGTACCGGCAGAAGCCGCTCCCGCCGCTGCTCCGGCCGCCGCTGCTCCGGCACCGGCGACCGCTGCCTGACCGCCCGTCCACCGCGGTCCGACCGTCCGCGCGGACCGGGTGTCGGCGGCGAAGATCGCTGTTTCCGGTCAAGATCTGTGGTCTGACCACACGTTCTGACCCGAAACGGCGATCTTCCCCGGCATCGGAGCCGGGACGGCGATCCGGCCCCGCCATCGGGCCAGGACACGGAAAAGGCCCCGCCGAACGGCGGGGCCTTTTCCGTGCCACTGAGCAAATCAGCAGTCACTGAGCTTCTGCTTCGACTGCTATCCGCTTCGCTCCTAGCAGTCGAAGTACATCTGGAACTCGTGCGGGGTCGGACGCAGGCGGACCGGGTCGATCTCGTTGGACCGCTTGTAGTCGATCCAGGTGTCGATCAGGTCGCTGGTGAAGACGCCACCGGCCTGCAGGTAGTCGTTGTCCTTCTCCAGCGCCGAGAGCACGTCGGAGAGGGAGCCCGGCACCTGGGTGACGTTGGCGACCTCCTCCGGCGGCAGGTCGTAGAGGTCCTTGTCGATCGGAGCCGGGGGCTCGATCTTGTTGCGGATGCCGTCGAGACCGGCCATCAGCATCGCCGAGAACGCCAGGTACGGGTTCGACGACGGGTCCGGGCAGCGGAACTCGATGCGCTTGGCCTTCGCGTTCGTGCCGGTGACCGGGATGCGGGTGCAGGCGGAGCGGTTGCGCTGCGAGTACACCAGGTTGACCGGCGCCTCGAAGCCGGGCACCAGGCGCCGGTACGAGTTGACCGACGGGTTGGTGAAGGCCAGCAGCGACGGCGCGTGGCTCAGCAGACCGCCGATGTACCAGCGGGCCGTGTCCGACAGGCCGGCGTAGCCGGTCTCGTCGTAGAACAACGGCTCGCCGCCCAGCCAGAGGCTCTGGTGGGTGTGCATGCCCGAGCCGTTGTCACCGAACAGCGGCTTCGGCATGAAGGTCGCGGTCTTGCCGGCCTGCCAGGCGGTGTTCTTGATGACGTACTTGAACAGCTGCATCTGGTCGCCGGAGGCCAGCAGCGTCGAGAACTTGTAGTTGATCTCGGCCTGGCCGGCGGTGCCCACCTCGTGGTGGCCGCGCTCGACGGTGTAGCCGAGGTCCACCAGGTTCGTCACCATGGTGTCGCGCAGGTCGGCGTAGTGGTCGGTCGGCGCGACCGGGAAGTAGCCGCCCTTGTAGCCCGGCTTGTAACCACGGTTGGCGCTGCCGTCGGCGTTGGTCGCCGCGCCGGTGTTCCACGCGCCCTCGATCGAGTCGATGTGGTAGAACGCCTGGTTGGCCTGGGTCGAGTAGCGGATCGAGTCGAAGATGTAGAACTCCGCCTCGGCGCCGAAGTACGCCGTGTCCGCGATGCCGCTGGCCGCCAGGTAGGCCTCGGCCTTCTTGGCCACGTTCCGCGGGTCACGGGAGTAGGCCTCGCGCGTGAACGGGTCGTGGATGAAGAAGTTCAGCGCCAGGGTCTTCTGGATGCGGAACGGGTCGATGAACGCGGTGGTCACGTCCGGCAGCAGCAGCATGTCCGACTCGTGGATCTGCTGGAAGCCGCGGATGGACGAGCCGTCGAAGGCGAGACCGTCGGTGAAGACGCTCGCGTCGAACGACTGGACCGGCACGGTGAAGAACTGCATCACGCCGGGCAGGTCACAGAAGCGGACGTCGACGAACTTGACGTCTTCGTCCTTGAGGTACCGAAGCAGTTCCTCGGAATTGGCGAACAACACGTCCTCCTGGCACGGATGGTCTGCGGGAGCCTCCCGGCCCCCACTTCAGCACATCTCCTGGGCTGACCTCGGGAGACGCGGCCGACGGCGCGGCGTTGCGTCGGGTGGCCATTGGCTGGTGGCGACGCTAGAACCGCGGCGTTGCCCGGCCGTGTCAGCTTTGTTTCCGCCGTGTTACGTCACGGGTAAACCAGCCCTATGGGCTGCCCGGACAGCTCACTCGGCCGGTGCGGCGGCCCGGACGGTACGCTCGGCGGGTGACCGACGCATCCCTGCCTGCCGTACCCTCCCTGGCCCGACGGTTCGGGGCGCTGCTGCTCGACTGGATGCTGTGCGTCCTGGCCGCCGGCCTCTTCGCCGACCCGATGCGGGACGGCTGGGCGGCGCCGGTGGTGCTGATCGCCGTTTACGCGTTCTTCGTCGGGTTCTTCGGGCAGACGCCGGGCATGCGCGTGACGAAGATTACCTGCCTCGGCGTCGACTCGGGTCAGCCGGTCGGCCCCCTCAAGGGAGCCCTGCGGGGCACCCTGCTCGCGCTGGTCATCCCCGCCCTCATCATGGACGGCGAACGCCGCGGCCTGCACGACCGCGCCGCCGGCACCCTGATCCGCCCCGCCGCCTGACCCCCGACCCGCCCCGGCCCGCCCCGCGGCCCGAGGTTGATCGTCAGACTTGCCTGGCACCTGGGCGAACGCGGTCTCAAGATTCGCGCAACTGCCCGGCAAGTCGGACGATCATGAGGGTGGGCGGGGTTACCTCACCTCCGAGAGGTCAGGGATGAGGGCGTGGCGAGGCGTGCCTGGCGGAGGGCGGGAATCGCCACGCACATCGCGGCGGCGACGAGGATCAGCGCGGCGCTCGCGGCGAACGCGGCGACCGTGCCCAGCAGGGCGGCCGCCAAGCCCATGACGGCCATCGCCGGAGGCACGATGCCCAGGCTCGCCAGGTTGTTGATCGAGGCGACCCGGCCGCGGTGCGAGTCGGCGGTGTGCGTGTGCGTCAGGCCGTTCAGCAGCACCGCCTGCGGGCCGCCCGCCAGGCCGCCGACCGCGGTCGCGACGAACGCCCAGGCCGGCGTTGGGGCGACGGCGATCGCGAACAGCGCACCGCACTGCACCACCGCGCAGCACGCCACGATCACGCCGAGCGGTCCCGCGGGCCGCCACCGCATCATCAGCAGGTTGCCGCCGACAGAGCCGACGCCGAAGCCCGCCAGCATCACGCCGATCCCGCCCGCGCCCCAGCCGCGCTGGTCCGCCACGAGCGCCAGGCCCACGTTCAGCGGCCCGACCGCGCCCAGGTTGACCAGCAGGCCCACCAGCGTCACCGCGCGCAGCAGCCGGTGCCCGGCCAGGTAGCGCAGGCCCTCCCGCACCGCGGCACCGATGGGCGTACGGGCCGGTCCCGATCCACCGTTGGCGTCCGTACCGCCGGCGGCGACGGCTTTGCGGGCCGCGCTGTCCGGACCTAGCAGAGTGGTGGTCGCTCCAGCGACGACAACTCTGCTAGATCGGTGCGGGTCGGGGGTGCCGGGGCGGACGGACCAGAGGGCCAGGGCGGAGATGGCGAAGGTCGCGGCGTTCACGAGGCAGGCCAGGGGGAGGCCGCCGAGCGGCAGCAGCAGACCGCCCAGCGGTGCGCCGAGGGTGAGCGCGAGGCGTGCGGTCAGCCCGGACAGGGCGAGGCCGCCGGTGAGCTGGGTGGGGGACAGCAGCCGGGGCAGCATCGCCCCGGCCGCGGGTAGGAACAGCGCGTCGGCCAGCCCGAAGGCGAGGGCCACCACGACGAGCAGGGCGACGCTCGGCTGTGCCAGGGCCAGCGCCGCCGTGACGAGGGCGATCACGCCACGGGCGACGTCGCTGCCGATCATGAGTCGGCGGGGGCCGTACCGGTCCACGATCGCACCGCCGAACAACAGGAGCGCGAGCCGGGGCAGCGCGGAGACGGCCAAGACGGCCCCGGCCGCGCCGGGGGAGGCGAGCTGGACGGCGCTGAAGGACAGCGCGACGTACCAGACCTGGTCGCCGAGGATCGACACCGCCTGGCCGCCGAGGTAGCGCAGGTAGGCAGGTGACCGGTGAGCGGGCAGGTCCGTCGGGGGTGCGGTGTGCGCCGGGCTGCCGGCGATATCGCGCTGTCGAGGCGCGACGCCCGTGGCGGGCGGCGCGAGGTCGGCGTCGGGTGACCCGCTGTCGGTCGGAGTCGCGGGCAGACCGGAGGTCGGGGCGGGGGCGGTGGTGTTCATCAGGGGCGCTCCGGGAAGGCGTGGAAGAAGAGGAAGACGTGCTCGCGGGGCTCGGCGTCGGCGTCCGGCTGGGCGGCGCGCTCGGTGCTTCGCTGCTTCCAGCGCACGACCAGCTCGTGCAGCTCGCCGGTCAGCTCGGCGAGTTCGGCCGGGGTCAGCCGCAGGAAGGTGTCGCTGCTCATCGCGGCGGCCTGCCACTGCTCGGGCCAGGTGTCGCGGGACTGCTCGTAGCGGCGTACGCGCTCGAACTCGTCGATGACGGTCTGCGCCTTGACAGCCGAGGAGATGGCCTGGCCCTCGGGGGTGGGGAAGTCGAGGGAGGACCAGCCGTGCGGGCCGGGCACCGCGCGCCACCAGCGCTCGCGGCGGTCGCGGGCCAGCTCGGGGACGTCCTCGACGAAGCCGGCCTTGACCAGTTCGCGCAGGTGGTAGCTGGTCTGCCCGGGGTCGGTGCCCAGGCGCTTGGACAGGGTCGCGCCGGTGGCCGGCCCGGCCTGGACGAGCAGGCGGTAGAGCTTCTGCCGGATCGGCTGCGCCAGGCCCTTGAGGACCTGGGGATCGGTGATGCGCCTCATCTCCATACCCACCAACCTAGATCCAGTAAATCCCTACCGCAATATCCCTACTGGATCTTGCAAGCATCGATAGATGCGAGCGTTAAGAAGGGCACCTTCTGCAACGCATGGCGTTAAGAAGGTGCCCTTCCTTTGGGGTCAGCGCTGGCGGCCGCCGCCGCGGGGCATACGCGGCGGGCGGAACTCCTTGGGGAGCTGGCCGCGGGGCATCTGGGGGCGGGCGTTGAGGGCGGTCAGGGCCCGGTCGAGGGCATTGACCTCCTTGCCCGACAGGTTGCGGGGCAGGCGCATCAGGGTCATCCGCAGCTTGCGGATGGACAGCTGGCCCTCTTCGGTGCCGATGATGTAGTCGTACAGCGGGGCGTCGCCGATGACCTTGGTCAGGCGGCGCTTCTGCTCGCCCAGCAGCGGCTTGAGCCGCGCCGGGTTGCCCTCGGCGAGCAGGATGACGCCGGGCTTGCCGATCACCAGGTGCACCACGTCGAACTGGGTGGTCGCCGAGACGGCCTGCTTGACCCGCCAGTCACCGCGCATCTGCTCGACGAGCTGGCCGGCCGCGCCGGGCTGGCCCTCCATCATGTTCATCATCGCGGTGTTGGACCGCAGATTGAGCACGATGAGCACGGCCAGCAGCGTGGTCAGGATGCCCAGCGGGATCCAGATCCAGGCACCGGTGTACAGGAAGATCGCCACGGTGATCGCCAGCGGCAGCACGACGGCGGCCACCACCAGGGGCGTGAACCACTTGTCCTGCTTGGCGGTGAACTTGAACACCATGCCGATCTGCTTCAACCGCTGGAGGAAGCTGACCTTTTCTTCGGCCTTTGCCATAGACGGATCCTAGGTTTGGTGACGGCGGGAGGTTCAGGCGGCGGCGGTGCGCGCGTCGAGGGCTTGACGATACAAGCGACCGGCCCGGTACGACGAACGCACCAGCGGACCGCTCATCACGCCCGCGAAGCCGATCTCCTCGGCCTCCTCGCGCAGCTCGACGAACTCCTCGGGCTTCACCCAGCGCTCGACGGGGTGGTGGCGCGGGGTGGGACGCAGGTACTGCGTGATGGTGATCAGCTCGCAGCCGGCCTCGTGCAGGTCGCGCAGTGCCTGCGAGACCTCCGCGCGCTCCTCGCCCAGGCCCAGGATCAGGTTCGACTTGGTGACCAGGCCGGCCTTGCGGGCCTGGGTGATCACGTCGAGGGAGCGCTCGTAGCGGAACGCGGGCCGGATGCGCTTGAAGATGCGCGGCACCGTCTCGACGTTGTGGGCCAGCACCTCGGGCGCGGCCGAGAACACCTCGGCGAGCTGCTCCGGGACGGCGTTGAAGTCGGGGATGAGCAGCTCGACGCCGCAGCCCGGGACGAGGGCGTGGATCTGGCGGACGGTCTCGGCGTACAGCCAGGCGCCGCCGTCGGGCAGGTCGTCGCGGGCGACGCCGGTGACGGTGGCGTACTTCAGGCCCATGGTGGCGACGGACTCGCCGACCCGGCGGGGCTCGTCGGCGTCGAACTCGGCGGGCTTGCCGGTGTCGATCTGGCAGAAGTCGCAGCGGCGGGTGCACTGGTCGCCGCCGATGAGGAAGGTCGCCTCGCGGTCTTCCCAGCACTCGTAGATGTTCGGGCAGCCGGCCTCCTGGCACACCGTGTGCAGGCCTTCCCGCTTCACGAGTGAGCTGAGCTGGGTGAACTCCGGACCCATCTTCGCCTTGACCTTGATCCACTCAGGCTTACGCTCGATGGGGGTCTCGGCGTTGCGGGCCTCGACGCGCAGCAGGCGCCGGCCCTCGGGAGCGACGATGGTCATGCCCGCCAGCGTACGCGCCGAAACGGCCTTGATCTTCCGGTGGGTAACGGAGGTCTCAGCCCTGGCGCGACCGGAAAAACGGGCTGCGCGGTTCCCGATCATGGTCTACAGTCTCCGCTCAACAGCAAGTGGCGGGGCGAATCACCGGAGTGACGCCCGGGTCGGGTCGGCGTGCAGCCGCCCGTGTGGCTCCGCTCACCGGCTGGTAGAGGCCCGGATCATCCGGGTGAAGGTGTGGTGGCACCGCGGGTTCCCAAACCGCCCACACCCCTTTGGGGATGGCGTTGCGAAGAACCCGGAGGTAACCCACCATGCAACGCATCCTTTCCGTCGAGCTGCCCCGCCATGTGGGCGCACGGATCACCATCGCCGGCTGGATCCATCGCCGCCGGCTGCTCAAATCGGTCTCCTTCCTCATCGTGCGCGACGCGTCCGGGCTCAGCCAGGTCGTGGTCACCGCACCGGAGCTGCGCGAATTCCTGGAGACGCTGCCGGAGGAGACCGTGGTCGCCGTGGCGGGCCTGGTCACCGCGAACCCGGCCGCGCCCGGCGGGGTGGAGCTGACAGAACCGGCGGTACGCCTGCTCGGCGAGCCCGCCCAGCCCACGCCGTTCGACCTGTACCGGCCGGTGCTGACGCCGACCCTGCCCACCCAGCTGGACCACGCCCCGCTGTCGCTGCGCCACCCGTCCCGGGCCCGCGCGCTGCGGATCAGCGCCGCGGCGACGGCCGGGTTCCGGGCGGGCCTCGACACGCTCGGCTTCACCGAGATCCACACGCCCAAGATCGTGGCGACGGCGACCGAGTCCGGGGCGAACGTGTTCGCGCTGGACTACTTCGGCCGCCCCGCCTACCTGGCCCAGTCGCCGCAGTTCTACAAGCAGCAGCTGGTCGGGGTGTTCGAGCGGGTGTACGAGGTGGGCCCGGTGTTCCGGGCCGAGCCCAGTGACACCACCCGGCACCTGGCCCAGTACACCTCGCTCGACGCGGAGCTGGGCTTCATCGGCGACCACCGCGACGTGATGGCGGTGCTGCGCGAGACCGTGGCGGCCATGGTCGCCCGGGTCGGCGCGCTCGGCGCGGCCGTGGCGGGACTGGAGCTGCCCGAGGTGCCGACCGAGATCCCGGCCGTGCACTTCAGCGAGGCACTCAAGATCGCCGGTGCGCCGGCGGACGAGCCCGACCTCGCGCCCGCGCACGAGCGCGCGATCGGGGAGTGGGCCAAGCGCGAGCACGGCAGCGAGTTCGTCTTCGTCACCGGCTACCCGATGGCCAAGCGGCCCTTCTACACCCATCCGCAGCCCGGCGACGAGCGCTGGTCGAACAGCTTCGACCTGCTGTTCCGGGGCCTGGAGCTGGTCACCGGCGGGCAGCGGCTGCACCGGCACAGCGACTACCTCGCGGCGCTGGCCGCCCGCGAGGAGAGCGCCGAGCCGTACGAGCCCTACCTGCAGGCGTTCCGCCACGGCATGCCGCCGCACGGCGGGTTCGCGATCGGCCTGGAGCGTTTCGTCGCCCGCATCACCGGGGCGCAGAACATCCGCGAGGTCACCGCGTACCCCCGCGACCTGCACCGCGTCACCCCGTAACCCCCAGACCCGCCGCGCGGCCCACCACACCGGGTCGCGCGGCGCTCGATCCACCGTCTTGCCTGGCAATCGGGCGTACAGCGACCGCCCATAACCCCGATTGCCAGGCAAGACGGATGATCTGATGGCACGGTGAGGGCATGGATCTCCTGCTCGGAGCGCTCTGCCTGCTGCTGATCGTGGTCGCGATCGTGGTCTGGGTGGCGTCGCTCTACAACGGTCTGGTCCGTTCGCGCAACGGCTACCAGAACGCGTTCGCGCAGATCGACGTGCAGCTCACCCGCCGCCACGATCTGATCCCGAACCTGGTCGAGACGGCGAAGGGATACCTCAAGCACGAGCGCGAGACGCTGGAGGCGGTGACCGCCGCGCGGACCGCCGCGATGACCGCGCAGGCCAACGCGGCCCGCAACCCGGGCGATCCGACCGCGATGCAGGGGCTGGCCGGGGCCGAGAACGGCCTCACCCAGGCGCTGGGCCGGCTGTTCGCGGTGTCCGAGGCCTATCCGGACCTCAAGGCCAACCAGAACATGATGCAGCTGTCCGAGGAGCTGACCTCGACGGAGAACCGGGTCGCGTTCGCCCGGCAGGGCTACAACGACGCGGTGCTGTCGTACAACAACAAGCGTGAGACGTTCCCGGGCAGCCTGCTGGCCGGGCCGTTCGGCTTCCACCGGGCGGCGCTGCTGGAGATCGACGACCCGGGCAAGCGCGAGGCGCCGCGCGTGCAGTTCTGACCGCCGCGCCGATGGACTTCTTCGAGCGCCAGCGCCAGGTCAAGCGGATGTCGTTCCGCCTGGTCCTGCTCTACGTGCTGGCCGTGCTCGCCATCGTGGCGGTCGTCTGCCTCGCGGTCGCGTGGGCGCTGGGCGCGTTCGAGGCTCCGGCCGCCGAGCTGGCCTGGCTGATGTTCTGGACCGCGGTGCTGACCGGTGGGTCGATCCTGCTGGCGTCGCTGTTCCGCACCATCGGGCTGCGCGCCGGCGGCGGCAAGGTGGCCCGCGACCTCGGCGGGGTGCTGGTCCCCGAGGACACCACCGACCTGCGGCTGCGCCGGCTGCGCAACGTGGTCGAGGAGGTCGCGCTGGCCTCCGGCGTGCCGGTACCCGAGGTGTACGTGCTGGAGGACGAGCCCGGCATCAACGCGTTCGCGGCGGGCTGGTCTCCGGCGGACGCGGCGATCGCGGTGACCCGCGGCGCGCTGGACCGGCTCAACCGCGACGAGCTGCAGGGCGTCATCGCGCACGAGTTCAGCCACGTGCTCAACGGTGACATGCGGATCAACATCCGGCTGATCGGGCTGCTGTTCGGCATCCTGTTCCTGGCCATCGTGGGCCGCACCTTCCTGTACGCGGGCGCCTTCGGCGGCGGCCGCGACCGGCGCGACAACCAGGGCAGCAACCCGCTGCCGCTGATCGGCATCGCGCTGATCGTGGCCGGGTCGATCGGCGTGTTCGCGGGACGGCTGATCCAGGCCTCGGTGTCGCGGCAGCGGGAGTACCTGGCCGACGCGTCGGCGGTGCAGTTCACCCGGCAGACCTCCGGCATCGCCGGGGCACTGAAGAAGATCGGCGGCCTGGAGACCGGGTCCCGGCTGTCCACTCCGAAGATCGACGAGGTCGGCCACATGCTGTTCGGCGAGGCCCGGCTGCGTTCGCTGTTCGCCACCCACCCGCCGCTGGCCGACCGCATCCGGGCCCTGGAACCGGGCTTCGACCCGGCGCAGCTCGACGCGCTCGCGCAGAAGTGGCGTGCCGCGCCGCCCTCGGGGCTGGCCGAGGACGCCGCGATGGGCCTGTCCCTGTCCGAGCAGGGCGGTCCGCTGCCGGATCAGGACACCCGGATGGCGGTACGCCCCGACGCGGTAGCCGCCTCCGTGGGCGCGCCGCAGCAGCCCGCGTACCAGCGGGCGGAGTCCATCCTGGAGCGCTTCCCGCCCGAGATCCTGGCCCGCGCCCGGCGCGGCGACACCGCGCCGTCCCTGGTGTTCGGCCTGCTGCTGTCGGAGCAGCCGGAGGTCGCCGACAGCCAGCTCGCGGCGCTGCGTGAACGGCATGGCGAGGTCGCCGTCGCGGACACCGTCGCCGCCGCGGGCCGGCTGGCCGGGCTGCACCCGCTGCTGCGGCTGCCGCTGGCCCAGCTGTGCTTCCCGGCGCTGCGCGCCCACCCGGCCGCCACCCGGCAGGACCTGCTCGGCACCATCGACACCCTGGCCAGGGCCGACGGCCGGGTCAGCGTCTTCGAGTACGCCCTGTCCCGGCTGCTGCACCGCGACCTGTACGAGGCGACCTACGACACCCCGCCCTGGCCGGTCCGCGCGCACAGCCTCACGACCTGCCGCAACGCGATCGCCTCGCTGCTCGCGGTGCTGGCCCGCGCCGGCCACCCGGACGAGGCGTCCGCCGACCGCGCGTACCACGTCGGCCTGGCGATGATCCTGCCCGGCCAGCCGATGCCGATGACCGCCCCCCAGCACGGCGTCCTGGCCCTCGACGCCGCCTGGCCCCTGCTCGACGGCCTCGCCCCCCGGGACAAGTCCCTCCTGATCCAGGCCGTCGTGGCCGTCATCTCCGAAGACGGCACCATGACCGTCACCGAACAGGAACTCACCCGCACCATCTGCGGCATGCTCCACTGCCCCCTCCCGCCTTTGACGCAAGGAAGGGCACCTTCTTGACGCTCCGCGTTGTAGAAGGTGCCCTTCCCATCGCCCATGGTCAGGCGGCCAGGAGTTTCGGCAGGTGGCGCTCCACGATGGGGAGGACCTCGTCGATGGTGATCTCGCGGCCGAGTTCGGCGCTGAGGGAGGTGACCGAGGCGTCGGTGATGCCGCAGGGCACGATCCGGTCGAACCAGGTCATGTCGGGATTGCAGTTGAGCGCGAAGCCGTGCAGGGAGACGTCGCGGGCGACCCGGATGCCGATCGCGGCGACCTTGCGGTCCGGGCCGCGCTCGTCCTCGCGCACCCATACGCCGGAGCGGTTGTTGCCCTTGATGCGCGTGGTGGCGACACCCAGCTCGGCGCAGACGTCGATGAGCATCTGCTCGGTACGCCGCACGTGCGCGACCACGTCGGCCAGCCCGCCGCGCTGCTTGGGCAGCTTGATGATCGGGTAGCCGACGAGCTGCCCCGGGCCGTGCCAGGTGATCTTGCCGCCGCGGTCCACGTCGACCACCGGCGTGCCGTCGAACGGGCGCTCCCACGGCTCGGTGAGCTTGCCGGCGGTGTACACGCTGGGATGCTCCAGCAGCAGCACGGTGTCCGGCTCGGTGCCCTCGACGACACCGGCGTGCAGGCGGCGCTGCTCGTCCCAGGCGGTCAGATACTCGACGGTGCCGGCGCGGCGTACCGCGAGTGCCGGCGAGACGATGCTGGTCACGTTGCTCAGGCTACTCGCGCCCGCGTGGCTGGCCAGGGAAGGTGCTCGGCGTCACCCGTACCCGTGAATGCGGGCCCGGCTCGCGATCGGTAGGGTGTGCGCAGCCACGCTTGTGAAAACTTTCACGAATAGTGTCACGCTGTGCCAACCATGCTCCGCACGTAGGGAAAGGACGCCTCGCGATGACGGCGACGCGGGAGAAGAAGGAGCTCCGGGCCGCACCGGAGCAGGAGGCGGCCGCGCCGCCGCGGCCACGGCGCCGACGCTGGCTGCTGCCGGCGCTCGGGCTCGTGGTCTGGCTGGTGCTGGGCGGGGCCATGGGCGGCTTCGCGAGCAAGACGGCCGACGTGCAGAAGAACGACAACGCCTCCTTCCTGCCGGAGAGCGCCGAGGCGACCGTCGTGCTCGACCTGAGCAAGAAGTTCGCCGGGCTCGACGTCGTGCCCGCGCAGCTCGTCTACGGCCGCGACAGCGGGCTGACCGAGGCCGACAAGGCGGTCATCGCCGAGCAGCTCGCCACCGTCAAGCGGGAGCTGGGCAGCCGCCTCGCCGACGTCCCGATGCTGCCGAACTACTCCGACGACGGCAAGGCGGCCCAGGTCACCGTCCTGTTCACGGAGACCGACGCGCAGAAGAACATGGCCGACGTGACCTGGATCCGCGACCACACCGGCCTGCCCGACGGGCTGAACGCCCACGTCGGCGGCCTGGGCGGCATCCTCACCGACATGATGGAGGTCTTCGGCTCCATCGACGGCCTGCTGCTCGGCGTCACCGTCGGCATCATCGGCGTCATCCTGCTGATCGTGTACCGCAGCCCGATCCTGCCCGTGGTCGTGCTCTTCGGCGCGGGCCTGGCGTTCGCGCTCGCCAACGGCGTGGTCTACCTGCTCGCCAAGGAGGAGATCATCACGGTCTCCGGGCAGAGCCAGGCCATCCTCGACGTGCTGGTGCTCGGCGCGGCCACCGACTACGCGATGCTGCTGGTCTCCCGCTTCCGCGAGGAGCTGCGGCACACCGAGAGCCGGTACGACGCGATGCGGGTCGCGCTGCGCGCCTCGTTCGAGCCGATCCTGGCCAGCGGCGCGACCGTCATCCTGGGCCTGCTCTGCCTGCTCGTGTCCGACCTCGCCTCCAACAAGGGCCTCGGCCCGGTCGGCGCGATCGGCATCGCCAGCAGCCTCGCCGTCTCGCTGACCCTGCTGCCGGCCATCCTGGCCCTGCTCGGCCGGGTGGCGTTCTGGCCGGTGCGGCCGAAGTTCGGCTCCGCGCCGGTCGAGGAGAAGGGCCTCTGGGCGAAGGTGTCCGCGCTGGTCGGCCGCCGGGCCCGGCTGGTCTGGATCGGCACCGCGGTGCTGCTGCTGGCCGGCGTCGCGGGCCTGACCCGGCTGGACGCCGACGGCATCCCGCAGTCGGAGGGCTTCACCGGCCACCCCGACTCGGTCTCCGCGCAGGAGCTGACCACCGCCCACTTCCCGGGCGGCACCGGCAACCCCGCCGAGATCGTGACCCGCGCCGAGAAGCTCGACCAGGTGCTGCTCGCGGTACGCCAGACCGAGGGCGTGGCCGAGGCGGCCCCGTTCCTCGGGATGCCGGTCATGCCGGTTGGCGGCGTTGGCCAGACGCCGGGCCAGACCCCGGCACCCGGCCAGACCCCGGCACCCGGCCAGACCCCGGCGACGGGGGAGACGCCCGCCACCGGGCAGACCGGAACCACCGGCCAGGGCACGCAGGCACCGGCCGTGGTGCCGCCGCTGCCCGAGCCGAAGATCGTCGACGGTATGGCGCGCATCGACGCGACGCTCACCGACGCCGCCGACTCCCCGGCCGCGCTGGAGACGGTCGAGCGGCTGCGCGCCGCGGTGCACGCGATCGACGGCGCGGACGCCAAGGTCGGCGGGTTCAGCGCGATCAACTACGACGTGCAGCACACCTCGCAGCGCGACCGCAACGTGATCATTCCGCTGGTGCTGGGCGTCATCTTCCTGATCCTGATGGTGCTGCTGCGCTCGCTGATCGCGCCGCTGCTGCTCATCGCCACGGTGGTGCTGTCCTACCTGGCCACGCTGGGCATCTCCGGTGTCGTGTTCACCGACGTGCTGGGCTTCCCCGGAGCCGACTCGTCGTACCCGCTGTTCGCGTTCGTGTTCCTGGTGGCGCTGGGTGTCGACTACAACATCTTCCTGATGACCCGGGTCCGCGAGGAGGCCGCCAAGCTCGGCCACACGCCCGGCACCCTCAAGGGCCTGGCGGTGACCGGTGGTGTCATCACCTCCGCGGGTGTGGTGCTCGCGGCGACGTTCGCGGCGCTGGCGGTGCTGCCGCTGGTCTTCGTGGTCGAGATCGCGTTCGCGGTGGCCTTCGGTGTCCTGCTGGACACGCTGCTGGTGCGCTCGCTGCTGGTGCCGGCGCTGACGGTCGACATCGGCCGGTTCGTCTGGTGGCCGGGCAAGCTCTGGCGGTCGAGTGGCCCCGAGAAGGTCACCGACCTGCCGTAACGGCCCCGGGGTGGGGGCGGAGCGCACCTTCGGCCGAGAACCGGCCGGAGGTGCGCTTCTGTGTTCCGGCAGCGGCGGCGGGCCGACCGGTACGGCGGTGCGTAAGGTGACGCCGTGTCGCTGACCACCATGGCACCCGCCGCCGAGAACCTGTCCGAGCCGCCCGCGCGGCGGCGTCCACCCTGGACGTCGGTCGTGGAGACGCTGCTCATCGTGGCCGGGCTGGCCCGCCTGGTCTGGGGCCAGCAGGTCGCGGCCGTGGCCGACGGCCAGGACCGGCTGCACAGTTTGAGCCTGCTGCTCGGCGAAGGACGCCTGAACAACAGCGAGTACTCCATCGTCGGCCCGCTGTTCTCCGCGCCGCTGTGGCTGCTGGGTCGGGCCGTGGCCACGCCCGAGGCCGGGATCAGGTACTTCAACCTCGTCGTCTTCACCGGCGGGCTGGTCGCGCTGGGGCTGCTGCTGCGCGGGCTGGTCCCCGGCGCGCTGATCCGCCGGTTCATGCTGATCACGGTCGCGGCGAGCATGCTCGCGCCGGACGTCGGCCACTACGGCAGCGAGCCCTTCACCATGACGGGCGTCATGGTCGGCATCGTCGTCGTGGTGCGCGGTCGGCGGCGCGGGTGGGGCTGGGCGGCGGCGGTGCTCGGCGCGGTCAACACCCCCGCGACGGTGGTCGGGCTCGGCCTGGTGAGCATTGCCGAGACGTGGCGGCACCGCCGGCTGCGGCTGCTGGTCCCGGTGGCGGCCGCCGCGGCGCTGGTGCTGCTGGAGATCCTGGCCCGCAAGGGCGGGTACGCCGGGGACCGCGGGGCGAAGGACGTCATGCCGTTCTCGGGGCGGCCCGGGTTCTCGTACCCCGTCTTCTTCGGGGTGCTGGCGATCCTGTTCGCCTTCGGCCGCGGCCTCGTCTGGTACCTGCCCGGCATGTTCCTGCCGACCCGCCGGGCCCTGGCCGACCTGGGCCCGACCGGTATCGACCTGGCCCGGATCCAGCGGCTCTGGCTGCTCTTCGTCGGCGGCCTGGTGCTGGTGTACGCCCCCTGGTGGGCCTGGTACGCCGGGATGTCCTGGGGGCCGCGCTTCTTCCTGGCCGGCATCCTGCCCGCCGCGCTGGCGCTCGCCCTGCGCCTGGGCCACCGCCAGGCCGGGCTGGGCGCGAACCTGATCACGCTGGCCGTGCTGGTGCTCTCGGTCTGGATCGGCCTGAACAGCCTCTTCTGGCACGAGCTGTGGCCCGCCGCCTGCTTCGGCACCCCGCAGTCGGTCGAGGCCCTGTGCTGGCACTCGCCCGAGTACAGCTCACTGTGGTATCCGCTGGTCTCCTGGCAGTTCACCCACCTCACCGGCGGGCAGTGGATCAGCGTCGCGTACAGCGCGATCGTGCTCGGCTGGCTCGGCACACCCCTGATCCGCCGCATCGCCGCCCAGCTCACCACCACCTGGCGCGACCGTGTCACCCCGCACCTGACCCGCGCCGCCTGGCGCTGGTAGGGCTTCGGGCCCGACGCGTCTCCCGTCGACGCGTCACGCGGCCCCAGGCGCGGTGTCGGCGGCTCAGTGCGGTGCGGTGTCGCACCATGATCGTTCGACTTGCCCGGCACCTGGGCGAATGGCGCTTCAAGATACGCACAGGTGCCAGGCAAGTCCGGCGATCATGGCGGCGGGCCCGGCGCTGCGGGCGGCGGCCGGGCGGGCCGGCGTCAGGTGGTGGGGACTTTCCAGAGCCAGACGTCGGCGACGCGCTGGGGCGGGCCGAGCAGGTCGGTCATCACGGACTTGAGGGCGGGCTGGTATGTGGGCCAATGCGCGCCGTGCACGTCGTCGCCGAGCACCACGATGCTCGCGTTCCAGTAGCGCAGGTCCTCGCGCAGCGCGGCCCGGTCGGCTTCGGTGACCGCGGGGGCCGCACCGGTCTTGGCGACCGCCTCCAGCAGCGTCTGCGTCGGGCGGGGGATCGGGCCGATGCGGCCGGTGCCGTTCGGGCCGCCGGGGCCGAGGAAGAAGCCCGCGGGCAGGCGGAACACGCCCTCGCCCGCCCCGGCCGCGTCCGCCAGCGCGGCGGCCTGCCAGCGCTGGCCGTCGGGCAGCAGGTCGTTGGTGATCGGCACGGGGACCACGGTGCCGCCGTCGGCGACGTACTCGCGCCACTGGCCGGAGGCGAAGAACTCCGGCACGGCGACTCGCTCGCGGGCCAGCAGCGGGGTCGGGACCAGGGGCAGCAGCGCGACGGTGAGCCCGGCGACCCAGGCCCAGCGCGGGCCGGGCAGGGACACCTTCATGCTGCCGCCGTCGGTGCGGCTCAGCGCGGTGGCCAGCCAGGCCAGGACCAGCCCGAACACGGGCGCGACGATCAGCGCGAGCCGCGACGGCAGCGCCGCGTTGAAGACCGGCAGCCCGCCGATCAGCGCCTCGGGCATCGGGATGCCGGTGAGGCTGCCCAGCCAGCGCAGCTCGGGGCCGAGCGAGAGCACGAGGAACACGCCCGCGGTGACGCCCAGGCCGAGCAGGTTGGCCCGGTGCGCCCGGTCGGTGCGTCGCCACAGCACCACCAGCCCGATGATCACCAGCAGCAGTAGCGGCAGGCCGAAGAACGAGTTCTCCTCGGTCGGGTTCGCGGCCAGGTCGCCGTTGAGGCCGACCGCTCCGGCCAGCGAGCGCTCCGGCCAGGCGGCGAACGCGGCCAGGTCCTCGTTGTGGATGCGCGGGTCGAAGCCGGTGCCGTGGTATCGCTGCGGCCCGGCGAAGTGCAGCCACAGTGGGTACGCCAGCAGCGCGCCCGCGACGATCGCCCCGCTGCCCAGCCCGGTCAGCACCGGGCGCAGCAGCGCCTTCACCTCGTTCCGCCGGGACAGCACCCAGACCAGCGTGAACACGCCCAGCGCCAGCGCGGTGAAGAACAGCGCCTCGGCGGCGATGGAGAAGCAGACCGCGATGAGCAGGCCCAGCAGCGCCCCGTCGCGCACCGGCTTGTCCCGGCGCACCAGCAGCAGGCAGCGCGCGATGATCAGCGGGATCACCCACTGCGCGGTCCAGTTCAGGTGGGCGTTCGCGTGGGAGATCATCGCCGGGGCGAAGCCGCAGAACAGGCCGCCGACGGCCGCGCCGATCCGGTTCGCCCCCAGGTGCCGGGAGAACAGCCAGTACCAGGCGTAGGCGGTGCCGGCCAGGTTCAGGGTGAGGATGACCAGGAAGGTCAGCGCCGGGCCGGCCAGGATGGTCAGCGGGGCGAAGACGAAGGCGTACACCGAGATCGAGGTGTTGACCGCCAGGTTCACCCCGTCGGGCACGTTGAGCAGGTGGGTGAAGAGCGGGTCGGCGCCGTGGGTGAGCGCGTACGCGCCGTACGACAGCAGCCACTCGAAGAACGCCTGGTCACCTGAGTTGACGCCGCTGGCGCGGTGGGCCGGGTCGGACCAGAGCGCGCCGGTGACCCACACCGCCAGAACCAGTGCGGTGGCCGCGACCAGCAGGTCGGCGCGGCGGCGGCGGGTCCGCACGGCGGCCGTCGCCTGCTCCGGGGTGTCCACGACCTGGTCGTCGGCAGGGCTCAGCGGGGCGGCAGGCGAGGCGATCGACACTCGGCGCAGTTTATCAGCGAGTCGTGCCCGCTCCACCGGCCGCCGGACGGCGTCACACCGCCCCGCGCCCGCCCACGGCCCAAGATCGCTCGATTTGCCAGGCACCTGGGCGAAAGGCGCTTCAAGATACGCGCACATGCCCGGCAAGTCGGATGATCAAGGGCGAATCCGTGGTCACGGGGCGACACGCGCGGGATACGCGGGGTGATTGACCCGCCTATTGAAAATGACTATCAATAGCAGTATGAAGATGGCATTCGTCGGCAAGGGCGGTAGCGGTAAGACCACCCTTGCGGCGCTGGTGGCCAGGCATCTCGCGGCGGCTACGACGCCCGCCGCCCTGCTGGCCATCGACGCCGACATCAATCAGCACCTGGCGACGGCGCTCGGGATCAGCGAGGACGAGGCCGTCCTCCTCCCGTCGCTCGGTGATCACCTGGACAAGATCAAGGACTACCTGCGCGGCGACAACCCGCGGATCTCCTCGGCGGCCGCCATGGTCAAGACCACCCCGCCGGGGGAGGGCTCCCGACTGCTGCGGGTGGGCGGCAGCAACCCGATCTACGACGCGCTGGTGCGCCCGGTCGGCGGGGTGCGGCTGGCCGTGACCGGGCCGTTCGCCACCGAGGACCTGGGCGTGGCCTGCTACCACTCCAAGGTCGGCGCGGTCGAGCTGCTGCTCAACCACCTGGTCGACGGGCCGGGGGAGTACGTGGTGGTGGACATGACGGCCGGTGCGGACAGTTTCGCCTCCGGCCTGTTCACCCGGTTCGACGCCACGTTCCTGGTGTGCGAGCCGACCCTGCGCAGCGTGGGGGTGTACCGGCAGTACATCGGCTACGCCCGCGACTTCGGGGTGCGGGTGCACGTGATCGGCAACAAGATCGACGACGACTCGGACGTCGCGTTCCTGCGTGAGCACGTCGGTGACGACCTGCTCACCTGGATCAGCCGATCTCGATTCGTACGCGCCGCCGAGCGCGGCGCCCCGCAGCCGATCAACGAGCTGGAGCAGGCCAATCGCGCCGCCCTGGACAGAATCAGGTCCACTGTGGATGGTGTGAGGAAGGACTGGCCGCGCTACACGGCCCAGGCCGTCGAGTTCCACCTGCGCAACGCGCAGGCCTGGGGCAACGCCCGCAGCGGCGAGGACCTCGCCGCCCAGGTCGACCCCGCGTTCGTGCTCGGGCCGCAGCGGCTCGAGCTGGCACGACACCACTGACGGCCCCGCCGTCCCCACAGAGAAGGAGAACACCATGTCCCTGGACGTCCCCGTGGCGCTGCTGGAGCGGGCCGAGGCCGGGCAGGTCGACGACGCCGAGTTCGTCGACTGCGTGCGCCAGTCGCTGCCGTACGCCTGGACCGTGGTCAGCGCCGCCGCCCAGCGCCTGGCCGACGAGCCCGGCGCGGAGTTCGGCGAGCACGGCACGCCGCCGCCGAGCGAGGCCGAGCGCGGCGAGCTGCTGCGCGCCCTGGCCAGCGACGCGATCCGGGGTGGCCTGGAGCGCCACTTCGGCATCAAGCTCGCCTTCCAGAACTGCCACCGCGTCGCCGCGTTCTCCCTCGCCGCCGTCGGCGGCGAGACCTACCAGGACTTCATCTCTCCGGTAGCCCAGCTCCGCAACCAGTCCCCCGAACTCCGCGACTGCTGAGTCTGAGGGAAAGGAAGGGCACCTTCTTAACGCTCCGCGTTGAAGAAGGTGCCCTTCTTAACGACTAAGCGCCCGTGGGCTGGGCGGATTCGATCGGCAAACGGAGCGAACGTGGACATCTTCCTGACCAGCGCCTTCGGCCCGGCCGTGGCGGTGGCCCACGCGCGTGCGGCCGAGCAGGCCGGTATACGCGGAGTCTGGCTGGCCGAGCACCACTTCGTCGACTACGGCCAGTGCCCGTCGGCGACCGTGCTGGCCGGGCACATCCTGGCCGGCACCCGGCGCGTCACCGTCGGCACCGCCGCCTGCGTGCTCGGCTCGCGGCACCCCGTCGCGCTCGGCGAGGAGGCGGCCCTGCTGCACTCGCTGGCCGGGGACCGGTTCCAGCTCGGCGTGGCCCGCGGCGGCCCCTGGCAGGAGATCGAGATCCTCGGGCGCGGCCTCGACCACTACCGCCGCGGTTTCGCCGAGTCCCTCGACGTGCTGCTGCGCTGGCTGTCCGGCGCGCCGGAGGTGCGGGCCCGCGGCGAGTTCCACCGTTTCGGGCCGCTGGCCGTGGTGCCGCGCCCCGCGACACCCGTGCCGGTGCGGGTCGCGGTGACCTCGGGCGAGACCGCGGACCTGGCCGGGCGGCACGGGCTGCCGCTGCTGCTCGGCGTGCACGCCGACGACGCCGAGGTCACGGGGCTGGTCGACCGGTGGGCGCAGGCCGCGTCCGCGCACGGGCACGACCCGGCCGCCGCGGAGCACGCGCGGGTGCGGCTGGCGTACCCCTGCCCGACCCGCGCCGACGGCGAGCGCGAGCTGCGCGCGAACCTGCCCCGCTGGCTCGCCGGAATCCGCGCCGCGGTCCCGGTCGGCGGCGCGCCACCGGCCCGCGACCTGGACGCCCATGTCGCCCACCTGCTGCGCATCCAGCCCGTCGGCCCGCCCGGCGAGGTCGCCGCCGCGCTGGCGCACAGCGCCGGGACCACGGGGGTACGCCGCCAGCTGTGCATGGTCGAGGCGGCCGGCTCACCCGAGGCCACCTCGGACCTCATCGCGACGTTGGCGGCGCTGCCGACGGCCTGGCGGGTCGGGCAGGCGTCGGCGAGGGGAGCGGCCCTCGCGAGTTCCTGAGCCCGTCCGGCCGGTCGATCGCCGTGCCGCAGGGCACGCGTGCCGGCCGCCGCCTCTGCGCGGGCGTGGCCGCCGAGCGGCCCGGCTGGCGGGCCGGTCCGCCGCGACGCCATAGCGGGGCGGGGCAATGTGTGTTTCGGGGACATGTCGGGAGTGTTGCCGCGGACCGTAGCGTGCGGCTCCACAGGGGAGTGACACGGATCACTATCGAGGAGCCCGCCATGCCCAGACCCTCCGCCCCGCGGTTGCTCCGCGCGGCGCTCGCCGTCCTGACCGGACTCGCCGGGGTGGCCGTCGCGGCCGCCCCCGCCCAGGCCGCGACGCTGACCCAGGTCAGCTCGTTCGGCAGCAACCCCGGCAACCTGACCATGTACAGCTACCGCCCCGACAACCTGCCCGCGGGCCGCCCCGTGGTGGTGCTGCTGCACGGCTGCACCCAGAACGCCTCCGGCTACTTCACCAACTCGGGCTGGCGCAAGTACGCCGACCTGTGGGGCTTTGGCCTCATCGTGGCGGAGCAGAAGTCGGCCAACAACTCGCTGAGCTGCTTCAACTGGTTCCAGGCCGGTGACATCGCGCGCGGGCAGGGCGAGGCGCTGTCGGTCAAGCAGATGGTCGACCATGCGGTCGCCAACCTCGGCGCGGACGCGAGCCGCGTCTACGTGTCCGGCCTGTCCGCGGGTGGCGCGATGAGCGCGGTGATGCTCGCGACCTACCCGGACGTGTTCAAGGCCGGCTCGGTGATCGCGGGTATCCCGTACAACTGCGGCACCGCCTGCCAGTCCGCGGCCCAGAGCAAGACCCCGCAGCAGTGGGGCAACCTGGTACGCAGCGCCTACAGCGGCTACGCCGGGCCGTGGCCGAGGGTCGCGATCTGGCAGGGGCAGTCGGACTCGACCGTGGTGCCCGCCAACGGCACCGAGCTGATGACCCAGTGGACCAACGTGCACGGCGTCTCGCAGACCCCCACCGGCACGACCGGCCTGCCCGCGAGCACGACGCTGGAGACGTACGGCAGTGACGTGGTGCGGCTCTACAAGATCGCGGGCATGGGCCACGGCACCCCGGTCGACCCGGGCAGCGGCGCCGACCAGTGCGGCACCGCGACGTCGTACTTCCTCGACACCATCTGCTCGGCGTACCGCGACGCGGTGTACTTCGGCCTCGACAGCACCGTGAGCACGCCGCCGGGCGCGCCCACCGGCCTGGCCGTCACCGGCACCACGAACGTCAGCGTCTCGCTGTCCTGGACGGCGGTCTCCGGCGCGACCGGCTACCACGTGTACCGGGGCGGCACGAAGGTCACGGCGTCGCCGGTCACGGGTACGTCCTACACCGACGGCGGCCTGACCGCGTCCACCACCTACAGCTACACCGTGCGCGCCGTGAACGCGGCGGGCGAGGGAAGCGCGTCCGGCGCGGTCTCGGCGACGACCGCGGCCACCCCGCCGCCCGGCCCCGCCGCCCCTACCGGTCTCACCGTCACCGCGGTCACCGACACCAGCGTCTCGCTGTCCTGGACGGCGGTCTCCGGCGCGACCGGCTATCACGTGTACCGCGGCGGCGTGAAGGTCACGTCGTCCCCGGTCGGCGCGACGTCGTACACGAACACGGGCCTGGCCGCGTCCACCGCGTACAGCTTCACGGTCAGCGCGGTGAACTCGTCCGGGGTCGAGGGGGCGCAGTCGGCGGCCGTGCCCGCGACCACGGCGGCGACGGCGGCCTGCTTCACCGCCAGCAACTACGCCCAGGTCGCCGCGGGACGGGCGTACCACTCGCTCGGCTACACCTACGCCAACGGCTCGAACCAGAACATGGGCCTCTACAACACCTTCTACACCCACACCCTCAAGCAGACCGGCCCCAACTACTACGTCATCGCCGACGGCCAGTGCTGACCCCTGAACCGACTCGTCGGACCGGGGTGCCCGCCCCGGTCCGACAGGACTAGGCGGGGATGGGGTCGGTGAGGGCGGCGTGCAGGGCCTGGGTGACGGTGCGGTGGCGGAACGGGAAGCCCGCCGCCGTCAGCGCCCCGGGCATGGCGCGCAGGCTGCGGTACGCCTCGTTGCCGAACTCGCCGTAGAGGATCTTCAGGGCGGCCTTGGGGATCGGCATCACCGTGGGCCGGTGCAGCTCCGCGCCGAACGCCTTGGTGAACTGGGCGTTGGTGACCGGGGCCGGGCCGACCATGTTCACCGGGCCCTCGACCTGGTCGTTGTCCAGGATGAACTGCGTCGCGGCCAGCCAGTCGAACAGCGAGATCCACGGCACCCACTGCCGCCCGTTGCCCAACCGCCCGCCGATGCCCATCTTGAACGGCACCAGCTGCGCCTTGAGGAAGCCGCCGTCGCGGTGCAGCGGGTAGCCGGTGCGCAGCAGCGACACCCGGGCCCCGGCGGCCGCGGCGGCCGCGGTCGCCTGCTCCCAGTGCTTGGAGACCCCGGCCAGGAAGTCGTCGCCGGCCGGCGACAGCTCGGTCACCTCGCGGTCGCCGGTGTCGCCGTAGTAACCCACCCCGGAGGCGTTGACCAGGATCGGGACGCGCTGCGCGGCGACCGCGCGGGCCAGCGTCGCGGTCGGCACGACCCGGCTGGACAGGATCAGCGCCTGGTACTCCTCGGTCCAGCGGCGGTCGCTCACGCCGACCCCGCACAGGTTCACCACCGCGTTGGTGCCCTCGGGCAGCCGGATCGGCTCGGCCGGGTCCCACTGCCGCTCCGAGGCGTCCGCCGCGGGACGTCGTACGAGCTGGACGACTTCGTGACCCGACGAGCGCAGGGTCGACACCAGGGGCTGGCCCAGGAAGCCCGAGGCTCCCGCCACCACGATCCGCATACGACAATCATGCCCGATCGCGGCACGACCACAGCGTGCCGCGCGCACCGCCCGCCCACCTGCTGGTTGATCATGAACTTATGGCACGGCTCGGCGGCGTGTCACCGGCCTAACTTCATGATCGATGAGGCAGGCGGGCCGCTCGGCGGCGGCGCCACAGGTGTCCGGACAGGACCAGCGCGGACAGCGCCGCCTGCGCCGCCACCGCCGGGCCGGGGGCGGCGGCCGGGTCGGACAGGGCCAGCAGCAGCGGGAGCAGGCCCGGCACGGCCACGTCCAGCCCGGACAGGCTCCAGGTGAGCCAGCCGACCGGAATCCGGGAACCGGTCATCGGCATCACCACGGGCGCGGACGCGTGGTCGATGTGGCCGCGGCGGGCCATCCGCAGCGCGGCGACCGCCGGCACCCCGGCCGCGGCCGGGCCGAGCCACACCCAGCCTTCGCCCGGCAGCACCCCGGCCAGCTCCAGCAGGCCCAGCGCGCCGGTGAGCCAGGCCCCGGCGAGCAGCGTCGGCAGTGCCAGCCGGGCCGAGTCGGTGGGCAGTTCGGCGACACCGAACAGGCGGCGCAGGGCGGGACTGCCGGTCTCACGGCGTACGCCGCCCGCCCCGGCGCTCGCCGCGGCCAGGCCGAGGACCAGCACGGCGACGGCGAACAGCAGCGGGCGGTCCGGCCACGCGGTGGCCAACAGGACGGGCACCAGCGTGCTCAGCGCGAGCGCGGCGAGCCGGGCGGGGCGGCGGTGCAGTCCGCGCCAGTCCAGCCAGGCCAGCACCAGCGGGCCCGGCCAGGCGGGCCACGGCACCGACGGCGGCCGGCGCTCGCGCCAGTACGCGTTCTCCGCCACGCGGGACAGGAACGACGGCTCCAGCGCGACCACCGCGTCACCCGCGGCGCTCAGCCGGGCCGCCGCGTCCAGCACCGGCCGGGCCGGGAACGTCGCGAGCCCGCGCCAGACCGCGACCGCCGTCACCAGCGCGCAGAGCGCACCGGCCCCGGCCGCGGCGAGCGCCGCCGACAGCGGGACGGCGGGCAGCGGGCGCACCGCGCCACCGGCCGCGGCCACCGTCACACCGGTGAGCAGGGCGAGCACCGCCGCACCGCCCGCGATCCGGCGCAACCACGGCGCGGCCCGTTCGGACCGCTGCGCCAACGCGGCCAGGCCGACACCGGTCAGCGCGTACGAGCCGCCGGACACGACGGCCGCGGCCAGCCGCAGCGCCCCGTGATCGGGAATGCCGAGCATTGTCAGCGTCCCGCCGCCGAGCACCACGCCGACGACCACCGCGGTCGCGGCGGCTCGCAGCACGGCGGGGGTGAGCACCGCGCGCCGGTCCAGCGGCGACAGCAGCAGCCAGCGCGCGTCCGCGGGGGTGAGCAGCACCGGGCCCGCGACAGCGGCGATCTGGACCAGCCCGGCCAGGACCGCCGCCACGAGGGCGAGCCCGACCGCCGAGGTCACCGGCGGGGCGGGCGGGAGCGGCGTCGACAGGTCGCTCAGCAGGCGCTGGAACGGGCCGAACAGCAGCGCACCGCCGACGCCGAAGCCGGCGAAGGGCAGGTAGCGGTCGGACCAGTGCCGGTTGGCGGGCCGCTGGCCGGGGGAGCGGAGCATCGCCCGCGCGGCGCGGGCCGTGGCAGGGCCGCTCGCCGCTGAGCCGGTGGTGCCGTCGGTCCTGGGCGGGGTTGTGCCGGTGGTGGTCATGTGGCCGAGGAGCCGGGCCGGGCGGCGGTCACGCGGCAACCGAGCCGGGACGGACGGGTGGGCCACGCCGCGCGGGCGGTCACGCGGCCACCGGGCCCGCCTGGGCGAGCCGCCCGTCGCGCATGCGCAGGCTGGTCGCGTCCGTGGCGGTGACCAGGGCCGCGTCGTGGGTCGCGAGCACGACCGTGCCACCGGCGGCGGCGTACGCCCGGATCATCGCGGCGAGGCGGTCGCGGAACCCGGCGTCGAGTTTCTGCTCGGGCTCGTCGAGCAGCAGCAGGCGGCTGGGGCGGGCCATCGTCGCGGCGAGCGCCAGCCGCTGGCGCTGCCCGGACGACAGCGTCAGCGGGCTCGCCCCGGCGCGGGCGGTGAGCTCGAACTCGTCGAGCGTGCGGTCGACCGGCGCGGCCCCGCCGTGGGTCAGCGCGACCAGTTCGAGGTGCTCGCGCACGGTCAGCCCGGGATACCAGGAGGGCTCCTCGGCCAGCAGGCCGACCTCCCGCCAGAACGCGGGATCGGCGGAAGGGGCCGCGCCCAGCACCTCCACCTTGCCGCCACCGGGGCGCAGCAGCCCGCTCAGGCAGCGCAGCAGGGTGGACTTGCCGCAGCCGTTCACCCCCTGCACGGCCACGATCTGGCCGGGGTCGGCGGTGAGGTTCACGCGGTCCAGCACGGTGCCGCCACCGAGCTCCACCGAGAGGTCACGGGTGACGACGACGGGCATTCCGCCACAGTAGCGACCCCGTCCAGCAGGGACGGTCGCAAGCGAAAGGGCGGCCGGCTCGCGCCGACCGCCCTTCACGCATTCGTCAAACCAGGCTCACAAACCCAGTTCGCCCTCGCAGAGTTGGCTGCTTCGAGGGCTCACAAACCCAGTTCGCCCTCGAAGTTGCCCGTCTCCAGGCGCTCCTTGACCGTGCCGAGGAAACGCGCGGCGTCGGAGCCGTCGACCAGGCGGTGGTCGTAGGACAGGGCCAGGTAGACCATGTACCGCGGCACGATCAGCTCGCCCAGTGCCGGGTCGTCGACGACCACGGCCCGCTTGACGACCGCGCCGGTGCCGAGGATGGCGACCTGCGGCTGGTTGATGATCGGCGTGTCGAACAGGGCGCCCCGGCTGCCGGTGTTGGTCAGCGTGAAGGTGCCGCCCGACAGCTCGTCCGGCAGGATCTTGTTCGAGCGGGTGCGCTCGGCCACGTCGGCGATCCGACGGGCCAGGCCCGCCAGGTTCAGGTCGCCCGCGTTGCGGATCACCGGGACGATGAGGCCCTTGTCGGTGTCCACGGCCATGCCCAGGTGCTCGGCGTCGTGGTAGGTGACCGTGCCGGCCTCCAGGTCCATCGACGCGTTCACGTTCGGGTGCACCCGCAGCGCCTCGACCGCCGCCAGCGCGAAGAACGGCAGGAAGGACAGCTTCACGCCGTTCTTGGCGAGGAAGTCGCCCTTGGCCTGCTGGCGCAGCTTCGCGATCTTGGTGACGTCGACCTCGACCACGGTGGTGAGCTGCGCCGAGACCTGCAGCGACTCCACCATGCGCTTGGCGATGGTGGTACGCAGCCGCGACAGCTTCTCGGTGCGGCCCCGCAGCGGGCTCGGCGCGGCCTTGGCGGCCGGAGCCGGAGCGGCGGCAGCGGCGGGGGCGGCAGCGGCGGGCGTGGCGGCCGGAGCCTTGGCCTTCTCCGCCGCGTCCAGCACATCCTGCTTGCGGATGCGGCCGCCGACACCGGTGCCGGCGACCTTGCCCAGGTCCACGCCGTGCTCGGCGGCGAGCTTGCGGACCAGCGGCGTGACGTAGCCGTCCGCGCCGTTGACCGCCTCGGCGGCCGGAGCCGCCTGCGCCGGAGCGACCGGGGTCGCAGCGGCCGGAGCCGGAGCAGCGGGAGCCGCGGGGGCGGGCGCGGCGGCCACGGGGGCCGACGCGGCCGGAGCCGGGGCGGGCGTCGCGGCGGCCGCAGGTGCAGCCGGAGCCGGGGCCGGAGCAGCCGGAGCGGCGGCCGCCGGCGCGGCACCGGTGGCACCGATCAGGGCGAGCTGCGCGCCGACGGCGGCGGTCTCGTCCTCGGGCACCGTGATCTCCAGCAGGGTGCCCGCGACCGGGGACGGGATCTCCGTGTCGACCTTGTCGGTGGAGACCTCGAGCAGCGGCTCGTCGACCTCGATCGTGTCGCCGACCTGCTTGAGCCAGCGGGTGACCGTGCCCTCGGTGACGCTCTCGCCGAGCGCGGGCATCTTCACCGGGGTGGCGTCCCCGGCGGGAGCAGCCGCGGCCGGGGCAGCGGCGGCGGGAGCCGGCGCCGGTGCCGCCTCCTGGACCGGGGCGGCCGGGGCGGGGGCCTCGGCGGCGGGCGCGGCGGCCGGAGCCGGTGCCGCCGGGCTCTCGCCCTCGCCGCCGATGATGGCGAGCTCGGCGCCTACCTCAGCGGTCTCGTCCTCACCGACGATGATCTTGCTGAGAATGCCGGCCGCCGGCGACGGGATCTCCGTGTCGACCTTGTCGGTGGAGACCTCGAGCAGCGGCTCGTCGACCTCGACCCGGTCACCCTCCTGCTTGAGCCACCGGGTGACGGTGCCCTCGGTGACACTCTCGCCGAGCCGCGGCATGGTTACCGATACCGGCATTGCTTCAGACTCCTCAGTTAAGTGCAGATCCGCAGTGATAAAAGGACGAGGTGAGCTTATTCGCTCAGTTGTGCGCGTGCAGCGGCTTGCCCGCCAGCGCCAGGTGCGCCTCGCCGAGCGCCTCGTTCTGCGTCGGGTGGGCGTGGATGAGCGCCGCGACCTCGGCCGGGAACGCCTCCCAGTTGACGATCAGCGAGGCCTCGCCGACCTGCTCGCCGATCCGGGCACCGATCATGTGGATGCCCACGACGGGGCCGTCCTTCTGGCGGACCAGCTTCACGAAGCCCTGGGTGCCCAGGATCTTGCTCTTGCCGTTGCCGCCCAGGTTGTAGTTGTACGTCTCGATGGCGTCCGCGCCGAACTTCTCCTTGGCCTGGGCCTCGGTGATGCCGACCGACGCGATCTCGGGGTCGGTGTAGGTGACGCGCGGGATGCCCGACTCGACGATCGGGGCCGGGTTCTGCCCGGCGATCGTCTCCGCGACGAAGATGCCCTGGGCGAAGCCGCGGTGCGCCAGCTGCAGGCCGGGCACGATGTCGCCGACGGCGTACACGTTGGGCAGGTTGGTGCGCAGGCGCTCGTCGGTGATCACGAAGCCGCGCTCCATGGTGATGCCCTGGGCCTCGTAGCCGCAGTTGGCGGTGGCCGGGCCGCGGCCCACGGCGACCAGCAGCAGCTCGGCCTCCAGGGTCTCGCCGCCGGCGATGGTGACCTTCACACCGGAGTCGGTCTTCTCGACCTTCTCGAACGGCTTGCCGACCTTGAAGCCGATGCCGCGCTTGCGGAAGGTGCGCTCCAGCTGCTTCGAGATGTCCGGGTCCTCAGCCGCGACCAGGCGGGGCAGCGCCTCGACGATGGTCACGTCGGCGCCCAGCGACTTCCACGCGCTGGCGAACTCGACGCCGATCACGCCGCCGCCCAGCACGATCGCGGAGGTGGGCACCCGGTCCAGGGTCAGCGCGTGCTCGCTGGCGATGACCTTCTCGCCGTCCAGCTCCAGGCCGGGCAGGCTCTTCGAGTACGACCCGGTGGCCAGCACGATGTTGCGGCCGGTGACCCGCTGCCCGTTCACCTCGACGGCGTTCGGGGCGACCAGGGTGCCCTTGCCCTCGATGTAGGTGACCTTCGCGGACTTGATCAGACCCTGCAGGCCCTTGTACAGGCCGGCGACCACGCCGTCCTTGTACGAGTTCACGCCCGCCATGTCGATCTGGATCAGCTCGGCCTTGATGCCGATGTGCGCCGCCTCGCGGGTCTGGTCGGCGACCTCGCCGGCGTGCAGCAGCGCCTTCGTCGGGATGCAGCCCCGGTGCAGGCAGGTGCCGCCCAGCTTGTCCTTCTCGATCAGCGCGACGGACAGACCCAGCTGCGCCGCACGCAGCGCGGTGGCATAGCCACCGCTGCCGCCGCCGAGGATGACTACGTCAAAGGTCTCGCTCACGATCGCTCCAAGGTCGCGTCATTGCCACTTCGCGTCACTGTGAGCCGGCGTGTGCTCAGCCCACACTCGGTCATCTTGTCACTGCCGACGGTCGAGCGCGCAGTCGAGGTGCTCAAGGACACGTCTGGCTACTCTTGCCCGGTACCATGCGCACCGCAGAGGCACCTTCGGAGAGGAGCAGGTGTGGGTTGGTTCCGCCGCCGGGGCGGGTCCCCGGCAGATCGCCCGGCCAACCCGGCCGACGTCACCCATCTGGAGCAGTTCGCGCAGTCCCGCCGCGGCGTCGAGGCGTTCATCGAGCCCCGCACGACGGTGACCGGCACCACGGTCATCCTCATCGCCCACGACGGCGAGTGGACCCGCCGCCGCATGCCCAGCCCGACGGCGGTGCGCCAGTTCGCCCAGCGCCTGTCCATGCCCGTCTACGACGTCCAGCTCGTCGGCTACCCCCAGCGCATGCGCGACTTCAACGCCCGCCAGAAGCTCCGCCCGGCCGAATAAAGAAAGATCGCTGTCTCCGGTCGAAACCTGCGGTCCCACCGCAGATCATGACCGGAAACAGCGACCTTCACCCGTCAGCGGACCGCTCAGCCGTTGGCCGCTGTGCCTGATCGGCGGCTCGGCGGCCGCTCCGCTCCGCTTCTCAGCCGTTCGCCGCGATGTCGTCGACCAGGGCGAGGAGGGTGCGGACGGGGACGCCCGTGCCGCCCTTGCTCCAGTGGCCGGTGGCCTCGCCGGAGTGGAACGACGGGCCCGCGATGTCGATGTGCGCCCACTCGACGCCCTCGGTGACGAACTCGCGCAGGAACACGCCACCCTGCAGCATGTGGCCGGCGCGCTCCATGCCCGCGCTGACCTGCAGGATGTCGGCGACGTCCGACTCCATCGACTTGCGGATCTCGTCGGGCAGCGGCATCGGCCAGGTCGGCTCGCCGACCAGGTCACCGGCGACCTTGGTGCGCTGGGCGAGCTTCTCCGAGCCCATCACGCCGGCGATCTTCTTGCCGAGCGCGATGACCTGGCCGCCGGTCAGCGTCGAGGTCTCGATCAGGTAGTCGGGCTGGGCCTCGCAGGCCAGCGCGATGGCGTCGGCCAGGATCATGCGGCCCTCGGCGTCGGTGTTGAGCACCTCGACCTTCTTGCCGCTGCGCATGGTGATCACGTCACCGGGCCGGTACGCCTCGCCCGACAGCATGTTCTCCGCGATCGGGATGTACGCGGTCACCGCCACGGCGGGCTTGAGCTCGGCGATCGCGGCCATGGTGCTGGCCACGGCGGCCGCGCCGGCCATGTCGGACTTCATCTCCCACATGCCCTGGGCGGGCTTGATGGACACGCCGCCGGTGTCGAAGGTGATGCCCTTGCCGATCAGCGCCACCTTGGTGGTCGACTCGGCCGGCGTGTACGTGATCTTCACCAGGCGCGGCTTGGCGGCCGAGCCCATGCCGACGGCGAGGATGCCGCCGAAGCCGCCCTCGATCAGCGCCTTCTCGTCGAGCACCTCGACGTCGAGCCCGGCCTTGCCGGCCAGCGCGGCGATCTCGTCGGCGAAGTTCGGCGGGCGCAGCAGATTGGCGGGGGCGTTCACCCAGTCGCGGGTGCGGGCGACCGCCGCGGTGACCACGCCGGCGCGCTTGAGCTCGGCGTTGGCGCCGGCCTCCTTGGCATCGGGCACCAGCACCGACACCGCGGTGACCGGGTCCTTGCGGCCGGCGGCCGGCTTGCCCTTGTAACCGGTGAACCGGTACGCACCCAGCGCCGCGCCCTCCGCGACCGCGCGCAGGGTCAGCGCGCCGCTGTCGTCGGCGTCGTCGGACAGGGGCAGGGCCAGCACGACCTTCTTCGCGCCGGCGAGGGCGCGGACGGCGGCGGCGGTGGCGCGCCGCAGGGTGTCGGGGGCGGGTGCCGGGCCGGTGGGCTCGCCGCCCAGGCCGACGGCGACCAGGACGGGAGCGGTGATGGTGCCGAGCGTGGCGAGCTTGGTGACCTCGCCCGCGCCGCCGGTGGCCCCCAGCAGCGCCAGGGTGGCGGTCAGCTTGCCGTCGAACGCGGCGGCGATGCTCTCGGCCCCGGACGCCAGCAGCAGCTCGCCGACCGCGCCCTCGGTGCCTTCCTGACTGTGTACGCCGATGACGACGGCGTCCACGGTGAGGTCGGCGGGGTCGGTGTCGGCGAGGCTCAGCGTGGGCAGAGCCGTGGTGGGCGTGGTCACAAAGTACTCCTGGTGGACGTGGGTTGCTGCGCCGATGCTAACGAACCCCAAACGCCAGGGTAAGTTGCGCTCATGACCGACATGGGTTCAAAAGACTCAGCCGACCTGCTCACATCGCCTTTGCACGATCGTCACACGGCGCTGGGGGCGAAGTTCGCCGCTTTCGGTGGCTGGGACATGCCGCTGGAGTATGCCGGGGGCGGGGTGCTCAAGGAGCACGCCGCGGTCCGCGAGGGCGTGGGCGTGTTCGACGTCAGCCACCTGGGCAAGGCGCGGATCACGGGGCCGGGCGCGGCGGACTTCGTCAACGCCTGCCTGTCCAACGACCTGGGCCGCATCAAGCCCGGCAAGGCGCAGTACACGCTGTGCTGCGACGACGCGACCGGCGGCGTGGTCGACGACATCATCGCCTACCTCTACGGCGACGACCACGTCTTCCTGATCCCGAACGCGGCCAACACCACCGAGGTCGTGCGCCGGCTGACCGCCGCCGCGCCCGCCGAGCTGACCGTCACCAACGAGCACGCGGACTTCGCGGTGCTGGCGGTGCAGGGTCCGCGCTCGGCGGAGCTGCTGGCCGAGCTGGGCCTGCCCACCGACCACGAGTACATGAGCTTCGCCACAGCGGACCTCGACGGGGTCACCCTGACCGTGTGCCGCACCGGTTACACCGGCGAGCACGGCTACGAGCTGGTCGTCCCGTCGGCCGACGCGACCCGGGTGTGGGACGCGCTGTTCGGCGCGAGCGTGCCCGCCCGCGCCTGCGGCCTGGCCTCGCGCGACACCCTGCGCACCGAGATGGGCTACCCCCTGCACGGCCAGGACCTGTCCCTGGACATCACCCCGGTGCAGGCCCGCGCCGGCTGGGCCGTCGGCTGGAACAAGCCCGCCTTCTGGGGCCGCGACGTGCTCACCGCCGAGAAGGCCGCCGGCCCGCGCCGCACCCTGTGGGGCCTGGTCGCCAACGACCGGGGCATCCCCCGCGCCCACATGACCGTGCTCTCCGGCGACCAGCCCGTCGGTGAGATCACCAGCGGCACCTTCTCGCCCACTCGCAAGATCGGCATCGCCCTGGCCCTCCTCGACACCGCCGCCGGCCTCACCGAGGGCGACACCGTCGAGGTCGACGTCCGCGGCCGCCGCAGCTCCATGACGGTCACCAAGCCGCCGTTCGTGCAGCCGTCCGTCAAGTGACCCGCGACCCGGCCGCGTGACCCGCGACCCGGCCGCGTGACCTGCGACCTGGCCGCGTGACCTGCGACCTGGGCGCGTGACCCGCGACCCGGTGAAGGGCACCGGGCCGCTGCCCGTGGGGGCGCCCGTCGCGGTGACGCCGCCGCGGCCGTCGGCTGTCGGTTTCGGCTTGGCATCCGCATGGGCCGGACACGGACTGTGACGCCGACGACGGGACCATGAGCGTGAGCGGCTACATCTTTTTTGATGTGGCCACATCAAAAAAGATGTAGCCGCTCGGCGATTGCTGTCCTGTCAGGGCCTCCCGGATCGGTAGCCGTGGCGGGAGACGGATTCCCGGCACGGCGGACGAGCCGCCGGAGAGTGTTCTGGCGATGCCGGACAGCTGCCGCTGGCGGAGGCCGATCGCCGGTCCGTGCGCGGGTTCGCCGATGGCCTAGGGTGGTCGCCATGGCGGTCGCGTATGAGCAGGTGAGGGACTGGGTGCTCGCGCTGCCCGGGGGTGCCGAGGTGATGGTCGAGGAGTGGGGGCACCCGACGCTGCGGGTCGGCGACAAGATGTTCGCGTCCGGTATGCCGGGCAGCGACACGATGTCGGTGAAGGCCTCGAAGGAGGAGCAGGCGGCACTGCTCGCCGCAGCGCCCGAGGTGTACTCGGCGGCGGCTTACGTCGGGCGGTTCGGGTGGGTGCGGGTCGAGCTGTCCCGGGTGGACCCGGCCGAGCTGCGCGAGCTGGTCGTCGAGGCGTGGCGGCGGACCGCGCCGAAGAAGCTGGTCAAGCAGTACGACGCGCAGGCCTGATCCGCCGGCGGAGCCGCGCGGGGCGGATCAAGCCTGACCGTCGAAGCCCTTGGCCTCGCCCACGCGACCCAGCCACGAGGCCGCCTCGTCGGCGGACAACACCTCGTCGAGCGTGATCGAGGCTGCCATCATCGGGTAGCGGCGGACGTTGTCCCAGCTCCGGACGTAGGGCGGCGGGTCCAGGACGACCACGCGCACCCCGTCCAGCGCCGGGATGTCGGCGGGCACACCCTCGTTCCAGATCCACGCGCCGTACGCGTCGACCAGGTTGAACGAACCGGTCACCTGGCCGCCGAACGAGGTGGCCGGCGCGTCCAGCGCCACCGCGGTCCAGGCCGGATCGACGGTCAGGCCCTCCAGCAGGCCGTCGGCGTCGCTGCCGGACAGGGTCGCGGCCAGCAGGGTGTGCAGCTGGAAGTTGTCGGCGATCCCGCCGATCGTCACCCGCCAGCCGCGCCCGGTGGCGCGGTGCAGCACCAGCAGCCGCTCCCCGTCGAGCACCGACAGCAGCATGGCCAGCCAGGTCATGTCCTCGCGCTCGGGCTCCAGCGCGGACACCGCCGCCCGCAGCGCCGGCTCGGCCTGGCAGGCCCGCCGGGCCGCGGCCGAGTTCTGCAGCAGGGTGGTCGCGCAGCGCATCCACGACTGCAGCCCGAACCAGCTCTCGACGAGCCGTACGGCGTGGTCCGGCGGGATCGCCGCGTCGAGGCGCTCCAGGGCGGTCTCGAACTCGGCGGGGTCGGGCTCGGGGGCGCCCTCGCCGGGGAACTCGCGTGCCCACACCGCGGCGAACTCCGCCGACAGGCCCGCCACCTCGGTGAGCCGCTCACGCAGCACCGGGGCCAGCGGTTCCGGCGACGCGCCGAGCTCGATCAGCGCGCCGCAGAGCACCGCGAACTCGCCGCCGAAGCCGGGCCCGAGCTCGCCGAGCAGGTCGGCGCAGGCGGTCAGGGCGGTGGTGAGCTCGTCCGCCGAGGCCGTCTGGGCGGCCTCCCACAGCTGCGCCGTGGCCGACTCGAAGGCCTCGATGTCGCGCTCGCGGCGGGCGCGCACGAGCGCGTCGCAGGCGCGGGCGAGCGGGGTGGCGGATTCGAAGATCATTCGCGAATGCTAGCGGGCCGCGGGTCAGAAGAGAATCAGTCCGATGGCGATCACCGTGGTCGCCGTTTCGGACAGGAAACCGAGCACGTCCCCGGTGACCCCGCCGAACCGGCGTACCAGATGGACCCGCAGGGCGGCCACGACGAGCAGTGAGGCGAGCACGGCGGCCGGGCCCTGCCACGGCCGGCCCGGCACGGCCGGCACCGCGAGCGCGGCGACGAGCAGCGTGGCCAGGACGAGCGCGACCGGGTGCACCGTGCCCGCGACCAGGGCGCCCATGCCACCCGGCCGCGCCGCGGGCACGCCTCGGCGGCAGGCCTCGGCGATCGCCAGCCGTCCACCCGCGACGGCCGCGGCCACCCCCACCGCCACCGCGGGCAGCGGCCGCGCCGTCAGCTGCGCCAGCGCCCCGACCTGCAGCAGCAGCACCAGGATCAGGGCGACCACACCGAACGGGCCGACCTCCGGCGATTTCATGATCTCCAGGGCACGCTCGCGCGAACGGTACGACCCCAGCGCGTCCACCGTGTCCGCGAGCCCGTCCAGGTGCAGCCCACGGCTCAGCAGCGCGGCCAGGCCCACCGTCAACGTCGCGGCGACCAGTGCGGGCAGTCCCGCCGCGAACGCCGCCAACAGGCCGCCGAGCAGGGCGCCCAGCAGCGCGCCGACCATCGGGCCGAGTGCCATGGCCCGGCCGGCGACGACGCGGTCCAGACGTCGCGGCCCGGCGACCGGCGCGACCGTGAACGTGGTCAGCGCCAGCCGCAGGCCGTCGAGCCAGGACCCGCCGGTTGCCGGACCGTCAGTCCACGATGGAGGCGTCATCGGCGCGGGACACGGCCGGGTCGGTGGCGTCGTCCGGCTCGTCCTCGGGCTCCTGCAGGTGCGCGGGCGGCTCGTCGAGCAGTGGCGGAAGCGCGGGCAGCGACGCGGCCAGGGTCAGCGCCGAACGCAGCAGCGGCAGCGCCAGCAGCGCGCCCGCGCCCTCGCCGAGGCCGGTGTTCAGGTCGGTCAGCGGGGTCAGGCCGAGCACGTCGGCGGCGAGCACGGTGGTCGGGTGCCGGCCGGTGTCGGCCAGCGCGCACCACAGCCGCGACTGGCTGCCCAGGTCCCGGGCGACCAGCCCGGCGGCGACGCCGACCGGGCCGTCCAGCAGCACCGGCGTACGCCGGGCCGTCGCACCCAGGATCACGCCTGCCGCGACCGCCAGATCCGGCCCGCCCAGCTCGGTGAGCAGCTCCTTGGCCGGCAGCACCCGCCCGCGGACCCGGTGCAGCGCGTCGCGCACCGCGGCGCAGCGCCGCATCCAGGCCGCGTCGTCGACCGTGCCGTCAGCGCTGACCACCCTGGCCAGCAGGCCGGGCACCTCCGCGCCGGTCACCGCGGACACCACCGCGGCGGCCGCGGCCTCGGCGCCCGCCCCGCACGAGCCCAGCACCAGCAGGTCCACCCCGCTGTCGACGGCCTCGTCGGCGAGCTGCCAGCCGTAGCGCAGCAGCCCCTCGACGGTGTCCTGCTCGGCCGCCGGGCTGTGCTCGATGGCCTCGGCCGTCGCCGTGTCGACGATCTGCAGACTGACCCCGTGCTCGGCGGCCAGCAGCCCGATCGGGCCCTCGCCGCGGCGGGCCTGTGCCGCGAGCAGAGCCGCGCCGTGCGGGGTCTGCCCGGCGGCCGCGTCGCCCTCGTGGTTGCCGTGCAGCAGCAGCATCCGGGGCTGCTGCCAGGGCAGCGGCACCGCCCGTCCCTGGGCTCCCGCGGCGAACAGCACGGTCTCGACAAGCTGACCCAGGCCCGCGCCGGGGATGTCGAGCAGGTGCAGGTGGTCGCGGGCGGCCTCGCGGGCGTCGCCGTCGGGGATGGGCAGGTCCATGTTCGGCCCGATGACCACGCCCGTGGCCACGAGCGGCAGGGCCTGGGTGCTCTCGGTGAGCGCGGCCGACGGCTTCGGCGCGACGGCGGCCGGGGTGAGCACCTCGGGGCTGGGGATGAAAGGAACGGACGGGATCGTCACGGTCGTCGGCGTACCGGCCGTGGTCTTGCCGGCGGAACCGCTGCCCGGGGCAGCGACCACGGCCGCAGCGGCGCCTGCGCCGGTGGCAGCCGCGCCCGTCGCCGCACCGGCCGGTTGCGCGGTGGCGACGGGCGCGCCCGCGGCCTGGCTGGTGCCCGCGGCGTCCCCGCCGCGCAGCCAGACGGGCTGCCCCGCGACGACGAGGGCCACCGCGTCGCAGGCCGCGGCGACGGCCTGGTTGACCAGTCCCATCAGGTCGGCGAAGCGCACACCCGCCTCGGACGGCGGCACGACGGACAATCCGACCTCGGGGCTGACCAGCACCACCCGCGCGGCACAGCCGGCGACGGCGGCGGCCAGCCGGCTGACGTGCACGCTCGCGTCCTCGCGGTCCAGCAGGTTCACCACCCAGCCGCCGAGGTCGTCTACGATCAGCGTGTCCTCGGCGGCGGCCTGCCCGAGTGCGTCGACCAGGGCAGCCGGGTCGCCGTAGGTCTCGACGGTGATCCAGGAGTGCGGCCGGCGCTCGCGGTGCGCGGCCACCCGGTCGGCGAACGCCGGGTCACCGCCGTCCGCCAGGGCGGTGGCCAGGTAGCGCACCGAGCGCGCGCCCGACAGCAGCGATTCGGCGTACTCGCTCTTGCCTGAGCGAATACCGCCGAGCACCAGCACCCGTGCCCCGAAGTGTGGGGGCCAACCGTCATGCGACATGCCCGTACCTTATGACCTTCGGCGGGGGAGCGGGTCAGCGGATGCGCCGCCTGCGCGGCCGGACCACCGGCGGCGGATAAGCTGATCGTCATGACGTGGAGCTGGCGGTACGAGGACGCGGCGGGCAAGCCGGTCGAAGGCCCGAACGAGACGTTCAGCAACCAGGCCGATGCCGAGTCGTGGCTCGGCCAGACCTGGCGTGACCTGGTCGCCGCCGGTGCGGTGGAGGTGATCCTCGTCGAGGGCGACCGCGACGAGTACCGGATGAGCCTGCAGGGGGCCTGACCCCCGGAACCGGGGGGGGGGGGGGCCCCGGGGGGGGCCCCCGCCCCGCCCCCCCCCCCGCCCGGCGGGCCGGCC
>NZ_JBEZDT010000048.1:0-64959 GCF_040648455.1 Catellatospora sp. NPDC049133 | reverse complement strand
CCGATCAGCTCGACCAAGTCCCTGCACGGCCAGGCCCTCGAAGCCTCGCCGCTGCTGGAGCTGGCCGCGACAGTCCTGTCCCTGCGCGAGGGCTTGTAGTCGAAGTGGCGCGGGCCGGTGTACGCCCGGCCGCCGTCGGCGGCGCCGAACTCCAGCAGGTCGACCAGGAAGAACGCGTTGACGATGTCGCCGTGGCCGAACACGAGGTCCTGGTCGTACTTGATGCCGCGCTGGCCGTTGAGGTCGATGTGGAACAGCTTGCCGTGCCACAGCGCCTGGGCGATGCCGTGCAGGAAGTTCAGGCCGGCCATCTGCTCGTGCCCGACCTCGGGGTTGAGGCCGACCATGTCGCGGTGCTCCAGGCTGTCGATGAACGCGATCGCGTGGCCGATCGTCGGCAGCAGGATGTCGCCGCGGGGCTCGTTCGGCTTGGGCTCCAGCGCGAACTTCAGCCCGTAGCCCCGGTCGATGCTGTACTGCGCGAGCATGTCCAGGCCCTCGCGGTAGCGCTCCAGCGCGGTGCGCACGTCCTTGGAGCCGTCGTACTCGGTGCCCTCGCGGCCGCCCCACAGCACGTAGGTCTGCGCGCCCAGCTCGGCGGCCAGGTCCATGTTGCGCATGACCTTGCGCAGCGCGTACCGGCGCACGGCGCGGTCGTTGCTGGTGAAGCCGCCGTCCTTGAAGACCGGGTGGGTGAACAGGTTGGTGGTGGCCATCGGCACGACCAGGCCGGTCTCGGCGAGCGCGGCCTGGAAGCGCTTGATGATCCGCTCGCGCTCGCTGTCGTCGGAGCCGAACGGGATCAGGTCGTCGTCGTGGAACGTCACGCCGTAAGCGCCCAGCTCGGCGAGGCGGTGCACGGTCTCGACCGGGTCGATCGGCTCGCGGGTGGCGTCGCCGAACGGGTCCCGGCCGGCCCATCCCACGGTCCACAGGCCGAACGTGAACTTGTCGGCCGGAGTCGGCTGCGTCATGTCATCTCCCTGAAATCTTGTTTGTTCAGCCATTGAACTTATAGGGTGTGGCATTGTCAAGACCATGCCGCCCCGCCCGCCGCGCCGAGACGATCCGGTGCGCCAGCGCAGCCTGCGCGATCACAACCTCGCGCTGGTCCTGCGCCACGTCACCGCCGCGAACCGGCCCCCGTCCCGGGCCGAGATCGCGGCGGCCAGCGGGCTGACCAGGGCCACCGTCTCCACCATCGTCGACGAGCTGATCGCCGGGGGGCTGGTCGCCGAACTGGAGCCCGTGTCGCGCTCCGGCGTCGGCCGGCCGGGCACCGGCATCGTGCCCGCCGGCACCGGCCCGGCCGGGCTCGGCATGGAGGTCAACGTCGACTACCTGGCGGTGTGCGCGGTCGACCTGACGGGAGCCGTACGCCATCGGCAGCTGCGCCGGCTCGACCAGCGTGAGCACAGCCCCGCTCAGACCTGGCAGGCGCTCGCCGAGCTGGCCGACCAGGCCATCGCCGCCGTCGCCGCCCTAGGGCTGACCCCGGCGGGCGGCGTGATCGCGGTCCCGGGCCTGGTCGAGGGCGACACCATCCGGATCGCCCCGAACCTCGGCTGGCAGCAGGTCCCCCTGCCCCGGCCCGAGGACCTCGGCGGGCTGCGCGACCTGCCGCTGGACGTCGCCAACGAGGCCACCCTCGCCGCGCTGGGGGAGCGGCACGCCACCGGGCTGCGCAGCTTCCTCTACGTGTCCGGCGAGATCGGCATCGGCGGCGGCATCGTGCTCGACGGCGAGCTGTTCGGCGGCTCGCACGGCTGGGCGGGGGAGATCGGCCACGTCACCATCGACCCCCAGGGCCCCGACTGCCACTGCGGCTCCCGCGGCTGCCTGGAGCAGTACGCGGGCGAGGAGGCCATCCGCGCCGCCGCCGGGCTGCCCACCGGCGCGGCCGTGCTCACCGACCTGGTCGAGGGGGCCCGCCGCGAGAGCACGCCGGTGCTCGACGCGCTGGACCGTGCCGGCACGGCGCTCGGCGTGGCGCTCTCCGGGGCGGTGAACCTGCTCGACATCGCCACCGTCGTGCTGGGCGGCCACTACGCGGAGTTGATCGACTGGCTGCGCCCGGCCCTCGAACGCGAGCTGTCCCGGCGCGTGATCACCGCACGCTGGTCCCCGGTGAAGGTCCGCGCGTCGGCCCTGGGTTCGGATGCCGCCCTGGTCGGTGCGGCGCGCGCGGTCACCCAGGCCATCCTCGACGACCCGGCCCGTTTCCTGGCCACCCGTACGGCGGCCGCGTAGCTCCGCGCACCGGCGTCGCGGACCGCCCGCGGCGCGGCCACCACGGGCATAACCTGTATACATGGGCGCGATCACGGTTCTCCGACCGCTGGCACTCGGCATGGCCACCGGGATGCGCTCGCAGCTCGGGCTGGCCGCGCTCGCGGTGGCCATGAGCCGGGGCGGCAAGAAGAAGGGCAAGAAGGGCCGGGGCTTCGCCTCGATGGTGCAGGGCCAGGTGCTGTCCAGCCCGCTCGTGCGCAAGAGCCTGGTCGCCACGGCGGCCACCGAACTGGTCGCCGACAAGCTGCCCAGCACGCCCAGCCGGCTCAACCGCGGCCCACTGCTGGCCCGGCTCGCCCTCGGCGGACTGGCCGGCGGACTGCTGGGCTGGTCCGACGATCGCGGCTTCGGCCGCGCGGCGGCCGGTGCGGCGCTCGGCGCGGCCGGTGCGGGCCTGGGCGCGTTCGGCGGCTACCACCTGCGGGCCGCGCTCGACCAGCGCACCAACCTGCCCGACCGGTACTGGGCCGTCGCCGAGGACATCACCGCGGTGGGCTTGGCGGCGTTCGCCGTCGCGGTCACCGACGACAGCGACACACCGCAGACCGAAACGCTCCCGGCCCGCCACCGCGACCCCGAGTACGCGGACGCGTCCTGGGCCTGACCCGGCGTGACTCCTTGCGGTGGCACCTTGGCGCGGTGCCGACAACGCGGCCGTCTCCGCTCCGCAGGCCGTCCATGATCGTTCGACTTGCCAGGCACCTGTGCGTATCTTGACCCCGCATTCGCCCACCTGCCAGGCAAGTTGAAGGATCATGGTGCGCCTGGCGCCCCTGCCATCGCGCACACCCGCCGGAGCTCCCGCGGTACGCCGTCGGTGTGCGCTTGGTGACCATGGGCGAGTTCGCGATCTCGATTCTGTTGTGTCCGGCAACAAAACGGTAACCGGCGTTGACAGGCTCGTCACGAGGGGAGAAGTCTGGGCTGGCGCGTGAGACAACGATGTCAAGAATCAGATGGAGGAAGCATGCGTCATTCCAGGCGAGTGGCAGCCCTGGCCGTCGCTTTCGGAACGATGTTCGCGACCGTGGCCTGCAGCAGCAGTGAAGAGCCCGGCGCCGGCACCAAGAAGGTCGAGGTCTTCACCTGGTGGGCCGACGGCGGTGAGAAGGCCGGTCTCGACGGCCTGGTCGGTGTCTTCAAGACCGACTGCGCGGACTACGAGTTCGTCAACGGCGCGGTCGCCGGCGGCGCGGGCAGCAACGCCAAGCAGGTGCTGGCCTCGCGGCTGCAGCAGAACGACCCGCCGGACACGTTCCAGGCCCACGCGGGCGCGGAGCTGTCCGACTACATCAACGACGACCAGCTCGAGGACCTGTCGGCGCAGTACACCGAATGGGGTCTGAGCAACGCCTTCCCGAAGGGCCTCATCGAGAACCTGACGGTCGACGGCAAGATCTACTCGGTGCCGGCCAACATCCACCGCGCCAACGTGCTGTGGAGCAACAAGACGGTGCTGGCCAAGGCCGGCATCACCAAGGACGCCACCACCCTCGACGGCTTCTTCGCCGACCTGGACAAGCTCAAGGCCGCCGGTGTGGCCACGCCGCTGGCGCTGGGCAAGGACTGGACCCAGCAGATGCTGTTCGAGGCGCTGCTGATCTCCAAGCTCGGCCCGGAGAAGTTCAACGGGCTGTGGAACGGCGGCACCGACTGGAAGGGCGCCGAGATCACTGCGGCGATCAACGACTACAAGAAGCTGCTGACGTACACCAACAAGGACCGGGACACCTTCGACTGGACCGACGCCGAGAAGCTGCTGATGGACGGCAAGGCGGCGTACCAGCTGATGGGTGACTGGGAGGCGGCCGACCTCGACGCCAAGGGCTTCAAGGACTACGGCTGGTCGGTGTTCCCGGGCAACGGCAACGTGTTCCAGTGGCTGGCCGACTCGTTCGTGCTGCCCAAGGGCGCGAAGAACGCCGACGGCACCAAGTGCTGGCTGAAGACGGTCGGCAGCGCCACCGGCCAGGCCGCGTTCAACCAGAAGAAGGGCTCGATCCCGGCCCGCACCGACGTCGGCACCGACGGCTTCCCGGCGTACCAGCAGGCCGCCATGGGCGACTGGAAGACCGCGACCCAGGTGCCGAGCTGCCCGCACGGTTCGGCGTGCGCGCAGGGCTGGCAGGGCGCGGTCGGCTCGGCGCAGGGCAAGTTCTCCGCCGACGGTGACGTCGCCGCGCTGCAGACGGCGCTGGCGGCCGCCGCGGCGGAGTTCGGCCCGAAGAAGTAGTCCGCCGTAAGGCAACGAAGGGCGCCTTCCCACCCGGAGGGCGCCCTTCCTTACCGAGGAGGTCGCGTTGCGCCACCGGAGGCGGACCTGGATACCCGGGCTGCTGCTCATCTCACCGTCGCTGATCCTGCTGGCCGTGTTCGTGTACGGCCTGATCGGCTGGACGGTCAACCTGTCCCTGCAGGACCGCCACAACGCCCGCCCCGCCAAGGGCTACGTCGGGCTCGACAACTACACCAAGCTGTTCACCAGCGACATCAACGACCGCTTCACCCACTCGCTGCAGAACCTGGTCGTCTTCACGGTCGTGTTCATGGTCGGCACCATCGTGCTCGGCCTGATCTGGGCGCTGCTGCTGGAGCGCCGCGCGAAGGCCGAGGGCTTCTGGCGCACCGTCTACCTGTTCCCGATGGCGGTGTCGTTCGTCGCCTCGGGCGTGGTCTGGCGCTGGCTGATGAACACCGGGCAGGGGGAGAACGCGGGCGGCATCAACGCGATCTTCCACGGCATCGGGCTGGGCTTCCTGGAGAGCCCGTGGTGGACCGACCCCGACTGGGGCATGGCCGCGATGGCGGTGCCCGCGATCTGGCAGCTGTCCGGATACGTGATGGCGCTGTTCCTGGCCGGGTTCCGGGGCATCCCGGAGGAGCTGCGCGAGGCCGCCGTCGTGGACGGGGCCACCACCTTCCAGCTGTACCGGCAGGTGCTGTTCCCGCAGCTGACGCCGACGATCCTGTCGGCGCTCATCATCACCGGGCACATGTCGATGAAGATGTTCGACCTGATCATGTCGGTGTCCGGGGCGCAGTGGCTGACCGAGGTGCCCGCCGTGTACGTCTGGCAGACCCTGCTCACCCGCGACTACGCCAAGGCCGCCGCGATCTCGGTGTTCCTGCTGCTGGTCGTCGCCGTGGTGGTCGTGCCGTACCTGATCCACGTCAACCGCTCGGAGAAGCGCTCATGAGCACCGAGACCGTCGCCGCACCGCCTGCCGCCGCCCCGCCCCGCCCGGCGCCCGCGCCGCGGCAGGGTCTGCCGAAGCCGGTGGCCCGCGCCCTGCGGTACGGGCTGCTGATCCTGTTCGTGCTGATCGTGCTCATGCCGCTGTACGTGCTGGTCGTGACGAGCTTCAAGTCCGGCCGCGAGATCGGCGTCAACGGGCAGTGGAACCTGCCCGAGACGTGGACGTTCGCGTCCTGGGAGAAGGCGTGGACCTCGCTGGGCCCGTCGTTCGGCCGCACGTTCCAGCTGGCGATCCCGGTCGCGCTGCTCTCGTCGATCATCGGGGCGGCGAACGGCTTCGTGCTGTCGCGCTGGCGCTTCCCCGGCGCGGACGTGGTGTTCACGCTGATCCTGTTCGGCATGTTCATCCCGTACCAGGCGGTCATGATCCCGCTGCGGGAGATCGTGCTGTGGCTGGGTGTCGCGCCCGGCATCCCGACGCTGGTCTTCGTGCACACGGTGTACGGCATCCCGATCTGCACGCTGATCTTCCGCAACTACTACGCGACGATCATCCCGGAGGAGCTGATCGAGGCCGGGCAGATGGACGGGGCCGGGCTGCTGCGCACGTTCCGGTCGCTGATCCTGCCGGTGTCGCTGCCGGGCTTCGTGGTGACCGTCATCTGGCAGTTCACCTCGTCCTGGAACGACTACCTGTTCGCGATCTTCCTGTCGAACACCCGCAACGGGCCGATCACCATCGCGCTCAACGCGCTGGCCGGCGCGCAGTCGCCGGACTACGCGGCGGCGATGGCGGGTGCGCTGATCACCTCGCTGCCGACGCTGCTGGTGTACGTCCTGCTCGGCCGTTGGTTCATCGGCGGCATGATGGCCGGTTCGGTCAAGAGCTGACCGCGGAGGCGGGGCGCTGCCGCGGCGCCCCGCCTCCGGCTAGTCGAGCAGCCAGACGAGCAGGGTCCGCGCCTGCGGGGTCAGTGACGCCGCGAAGGCGAGCGCGGACAGCACGGTGCTGGCCGCCAGCGAGCGCCACCTGCGGCGGTCGGCGCGCAGCCGGGCCGAGGCGAGCAGGACGATTGCGTACAGCGCGGTGAGCCCGGCGAGGATCGGCGCGATGCTCAGCACGAAGGTGATCGCGAGCCAGACCGCGGCCAGCACGCCGGGCCAGATGTCGGCGGTGCCGGTGGCCTCGTCGCCCTGGTGCGGAAGGTAGAGCCGACCCGCGAGCTGGGCCGCCCGGCCCAGCGCCACGGCGACGGCCAGGAAGTACGCGCCGGCGAGCACGTACTGCACCCGGGTCGCGATGCGGCCGGACAGACTCGCCGTGTCGGCGGCGTAGGCCGCGGCATCGATTTCGCTCGACATGGCCGCAGTCTAGCGACCACCACCGCCCATCTGCCGCCCCCGCAGGCAGCGTCGGCGGGCATGTTAAGAAGGTGCCCTTCCTCTACGTATTCCGATGGGAAGGTGCCCTTCCTTCGTCGGGGGTGTAAGGGGCGTAGGGCTGTACGGTACTGTCTGCGGCATGGCGGAGCAGCGATTCCACACCGGTAGCCACGACCTGCCCGTGTCGGCGGCACTGGACGAGTTCATGCGCACGGGCTGGCTCGACTCCGAGCACCACGACCTGCCGCAGGCCGAGGTGGCGGCGTGGACGCCGGCCCGGCGCGCGCGCCTGCACCAGGCGTTCCCGGGGCACCGCGTCGTCGTGCCGGCGGGCACGTTCAAGGCCCGCTCCAACGACCAGGACTACCGGTTCCGGGCGCACTCGGCGTACGTGTGGCTGACCGGCGACCAGTCCAGCGACGGGGTCGTGGTCGTGGAGCCGGACGGGGAGAGCGCGCTGTACCTGCGGCCGCGTTCGGCGCGGGACAACGGCGAGTTCTTCCGCGACCGCCGGTACGGCGAGCTGTGGGCGGGTCGCCGGCCCACGCTGGGGGAGAGCACCCGGGCGCTGGGCGTGACGACCCGGCACCGCGACGAGCTGGCCGCCGCGCTCAAGCCGGACACCCCGACGGTGGTGCTGCGCGGCCTGGACGCCGAGGTCGACGCGGCGGTCGCGCCGATCGACGGCGACGCCGAGCTGAAGGCGGTGCTGGCCGAGCTGCGGCTGGTCAAGGACGCGTGGGAGATCGCCCAGCTGGAGGAGGCCGTCGCGATCACCACGCGCGGCTTCGAGGACGTGGTGCGCGCGCTGCCGCATGCCAAGGCGACTTCGGAGCGGCTGCTGGAGGGCGTGTTCTGGCAGCGTGCCCGGCTGGAGGGCAACGAGGTCGGTTACCACTCGATCGTCGCCGCCGGGGCGCATGCCGCCACCCTGCACTGGATCGACAACGACGGCCCGGTCCGCGACGGCGATCTGCTGCTGCTCGACGCGGGCGTGGAGACGCGCTCGCTGTACACCGCCGACATCACCCGGGTGCTGCCCATCTCGGGGCACTTCACCCCGCTGCAGCGCGACCTGTACGAGCTGTGCCGCAAGGCCAACGATGCCGCGCTCGCGGCGCTGGTGCCCGGTGCGGCGTACCGCGACTTCCACCGCGCCGCGATGCGCGTGTACGCGTACGGCCTGGCCGATCTCGGCATCCTGCCGGTCTCCGCGGAGCAGGCCCTGGACGAGGACAGCGGTCTGCACCGGCGCTGGACCCTGTGCGGCTCGGGGCACATGCTCGGCCTGGACGTGCACGACTGCGCCGCGGCGCGGGCCGACCACTACCTCGACGGGACGCTGACCCCGGGGCACGTGCTCACCGTGGAGCCGGGCATCTACTTCCAGCCCGACGACGGGCTGATCCCGGCGGAGCTGCGCGGCATGGGCTTCCGGATCGAGGAGGATCTGCTGATCACGGAGACCGGCTACCGGATGCTGTCCGACGGCCTGCCGCGCACCGCGTCCGACGTGGAGTCCTGGATGCACAGGCTGGCTTCTTAACATTTCGTTCACAGGTCGGCAATGGACAGACGTGGTCAGCATGCTGACTGCGCGAACGGGGTGCGGCGGGAGACTGTGGGAGTTCACGCCGTCACGTGGCGTGAACTCCTGTCCTCCCGAGAGAGTGAGCGCCTATGAGAACAGTCCGAAGGCTGCTGTCCGTGACGGTCGCCGTCGTCCTCACCGCGATGTCGCTGACCGCCGCTCCGGCGGCCGCGGCGGGCCCGCAGATCGTGGTGCTCGGCAACCTGTCCGGCAGCTGCTGCAGCCAGGCGTTCGCCATCAACGACCACGGCGTCGTGGTCGGGCAAAGCCAGGTCGGCACCATGGAGAACCCGCCCGAGCGGGCGGTCCGCTGGCAGAACGGCGTGATCACCGACCTGGGCACGCTGGGCGGGCCCCGGGCGGTGGCGCTCGCGATCAACAACAACGGCTGGATCGTCGGCTACAGCGAGCTGGCCGGCGGTGACGGCACCGTGCACGCGTTCCTGTGGCGGCCCGGACTCGGCATGACCGACCTGGGCACGCTGGGGGCCAGCAGCATCGCCACCGGCGTCAACGACAGCGGCGTCGTGGTCGGCCGGTACGTGGTCAACGGCCAGCTGCACGGCTTCCGCTGGGCGAACGGTGTCATGTCGAAGATCGTGACCCCGACCGGCGAAGGCTTCGAGCCGGCCGGGATCAACAAGCACGGCAAGATCGGCGGCTCCCTCAACGGGGAGTACTCCGGTCAGCCCGCCTGGTGGAAGAACAACCAGACGGTCGCGTCCGGGCTGGTCGGCCATGCCGGCGCCATCAACGACAACGGCGACGTGGCCGGCACGTACTGGAACGGCGCCCAGGGCGCGTTCGTGTGGCGGGCCGACGGCAGCGTGCTGAACCTCGGCATGCCCGCCGGGGCGAAGTTCGCCGCGGCCAACGGGATCAACGAGAGCCGGCACACGGTGGGCACCCGGACCCTGGAGTTCGGGCACACCCGGGCGGTCTACTGGTCGGAGTTCGGCACGCCACGCCTGCTGCCCAGCCTGGTGCCGGGCGGCCAGGCCACGGCGCTGGGCGTGAACCGGCTCGGCCAGGCGGTGGGCCACGCCAACCTCACCGCCACCGGCGGCGAGTACACCGCCGTCCTCTGGACCCGCTGAGCGCCACTCACCGGCCGGGCGTCCGGACGCGTCGCCACGGCGGCCGTCCGGGCGCCCGGCCCGCGCCATCAGCCGAACGGCCGAGGAGCATGTCGACAATGGACGGTCGGTCCGGTCGTCAATCCGATTGCCTCGGCCGCACATCGGAGGAGACTGCGGAGATCAGGCCCCACGGGGGGCGTGAACCTCTGTCCCACGAGAGAAAGCGACAGCCTGTGCGCAGAACTCCCTTACGCGTGCTCATCGCCTCCCTGGCCGTGTTCGCCGCCGGCGCGGTGGCACTGCCCGCCTCTCCCGCCGCGGCTGCGGCGCTGCAGGTCATCGACCTCGGCACGCTCGGCGGCGCCTGCTGCAGCACCGCGACCGACGTCAACGACCACGGCGTCGTCATCGGCTACAGCGGCGCGCCCAGCCAGACCGCGCCGATGCGCGCGTTCCGCTGGAAGAACGGCACCATGACCGACATCGGCAGCCTGGGCGGCACCCGCACCTATCCGGCCGACATCAACAACAACGGCTGGATCGTCGGCCACAGCACGCTGGCCGACAACGTCACCATGCACGGCTTCCTGTGGCGGCCTGGCGTGGGCATGACCGACCTCGGCGCGCTGGAGAACAACTACAGCCTGGCCACCGGCGTCAACGACAACGGCGTGGTGGTCGGCCGGGCCATCGCCGACGACACCTCGACGAGCTTCCGCTGGGCCAACGGCGTGATGACCGAGCTCGACCACCCCGGTGACCTCTACGGCCTGGAGTTCGACGCCGAGGCGATCAACAACGGCGGCGTCGTCACCGGCCATCTCGGCGACGTCATCGCCCGGCTGGTCAACGGCGTCGCGACGAGCGTCCCGTCACCGCCGGCCAACGGATCCTTCGCCGCGGGGATCAACAACGGGGGCGACATCGCCGGCCAGTACTACGGCGGCAGCGACGAAAACTTCGTGTGGAAGGCCGACGGGACCATCGTGACCCTGGGCCTGCCCAGCGGTGCCGACAGCGCGTTCGTGAGCGCCATCAACGACGACGGTGACACGGTCGGCGCGAGCTCGAACGCCGCCGGCCTGTACCGGGCCGTGTACTGGTCCGAGGCCGGTGTGCCGCACCGGCTGCCGAGCCTGGTCACCGGTGGCGGAGCGAAGGCGAACGGGGTCAACAAGTTCGGCGTGACGGTCGGCACCGCCCAGGTGTCGGTCGGCGGCGACTGGCACGCGGTGATCTGGACGTCCTGACCGGCGCCTCACCGGGCGGGCCCCGGCCAGGCGACACCGCACGCCTGGCCGGGGCCCGCCCCATGTGGCGGCACGGCCCGGTGGCGGCGGGAGGATCCGGCACCGGGCCGGGAAACAGCGCGGTGCGGACACGCCGGTTCGGCTAGGCTCGCCGGTCGTGACCGTGGTGTTCTGCGCCGACCCGCTCGCCCCGACCCGCACCGATCCCCACTTCGCCGCGCAGGCGCGGGCCGTGCGGGACGCCGGCGGCGTCGTCGCCCTGCTCGACCATGACGCGCTGCTGGCCGGCGACCTCACCGCCGCGGTCCGCCGCATCCCGCGCGACCTCGGCGAGGTCTGGTACCGCGGCTGGATGATCCCCGTGGACCGCTACGCCGAGCTGGCCGACGCGCTCGCCGGGCGCGGGGTGAGCCTGCGGGTCTCCGGGGCCGCGTACCGCGCCGCCCACGAGCTGCCCGGCTGGTACGCCGCCCTGGCGCAGGTCACGCCGGACAGTGTGTGGACGCCGTGGCAGCCGTCCGAGCCGCCGACGGTGGAACAAGTCGCAAAGCTGGTCGGGCCGCTGGGCGGCGGACCCGCGATCGTCAAGGACTACGTGAAGTCGCGAAAGCACGAGTGGGCGCAGGCCTGCTTCATCCCCGACCTCGCCGACGCCGCGCAGGCGCACCGGATCGTGGCCCGCATGGTCGAGCTGCAGGAGGAGTCCCTGCAGGGCGGCATCGTGGTACGCCGGTTCGAGCGCTTCGCGCAGCAGGACGGCCGCACCGTCGAGGCCCGCGTCTGGTGGGTGCGCGGCGAGCCGATACTGACCGGCCCGCACCCGGACACGCCGGAACTGTCCTGCGAGCCCGACCTGACGGCGATCGCCCCGCTGGTGGCGGCGTTCGGGCACCCGTTCGTCACCACCGACGTCGCGCTGCGTGACGACGGCGCCTGGCGGGTGGTCGAACTCGGCGACGGCCAGGTGAGCGACCTGCCGACCGGTGTCGATCCGTCGGCCCTCCTCGACCACCTGAGCTGAGTATCAGCAGCTCACAGCTCCGGTACCGGTTCCGGGACCGATGTCGAGGCCCGGAACACGGGCAGCTCCGGGGTGCGCGCCGCGCGCCGGTTGCGCTGGCCGGGGATGCGGCCCACCGGCGGGGTGCTACCCCTGCTGACCAGGGAGGTCTCGAACACTTCCGGCTCGTCGGAGACGGGTTCGCCGCGCAGGCGATCGATGAGCGAGCGCGCGGCGGCCGCGCCCATCTCCTCCCACGGCACCCGCACCGTGGTCAGCGGCGGCACGGTGTACGCGGCGGGCGGGACGTCGCCGAAGCCGACCACGGCGACCTCGCCGGGCACCTGCCGCCCGGCCTCCTGCAGCGCCCGCAGCGCGCCCGCGGCCATCGCGTCGCCGTGCGCGAACAGGCCGTCGAAGAACAACCGCGCACGTAGCAGCCGCTGCACCGCGTCGTAGCCGCCCTGCTCGGTCCCGTCGGCCTCGGTCACGTGGCTGGCCCGCAGCACCGCGCCGGTGCCGGTCAGCAGGTCGGCGAACCCGTCGGCGCAGGCGGCCCCGGTGGGCTCCTCGGCAGGTCCTGTGATCATGGCCAGCCGTAGCCGCCCCGCGGCCAGCAGCAGTTCCGCCGCGCGGCGTCCGCCGTCGGCGTAGTCCGCGCCGACGGACGGCAGCGCCGCCCGCACGCCGACGGTGTCCACCACGACCACCGGCAGACCCTGCCGGTGCAGGTCGCGAAGGTGGTCCAGGGCCGCGCCGGGGTCGACGGCGAGCACGCCGTCCACCGCGTGGCCGCGCACGCTCGCCGCGAACCGCTCCAGCGCCGGGCCGCCACCGGCGGCCGAGTGCAGCAACATCCCGTAACCGGACGGCTCCACGACGTCGGCGACGCCCTGCAGCAGTTCCGGCATCCACGCCGTACGCAGCGTCGGAGCGAGAACCCCGACCGTCCGGGTGCGCCCGCGAGCCAGGTCGACGGCGCGGGAACTGGGCACGTACCCGGTCTCGGCCATGATCTCCTCGATGCGGGCCTGGGTGGCCCGGTCGACGTCGGGCCGGCCGTTGAGCACGCGCGACACCGTCGCCTTGCTCACTCCGGCCAGCCGGGCGACGTCGGCGATCGTCACGCGCATGTGGACCTCCGGGAAACCACGCCGTCTCGCGGTACCGGTACCGGACCGGTGGCGGCTACACACGGTAAGCGGCCACGAGGCGACGCTGTCAAGACCGCTCGGTTATCCGGTCGGCGGGAACCGCCTACCCGGTTAGGGTGACCGCCATGCCGTACATCTCCTCCGTCGTCATCCACTGCCGGGATCCGTACCTCATGGCGCCCTTCTGGAGCCTGGTCACCGGCCTGCCCGTCGTCGACGAGGACGCGGTGAAACTCGCCGGGCGCGGCCTGGAGGAGCGCGAGTCGGTGCTGCTGCACGACCCGTCGGGCACCGAGCCGGACGTGTGGATCGCCCAGGCGGTCGATCTGCTCCCGGTCGGGCGCATCCACCTCGACATCGTCGCCGACGACGAGGAGCGGGCCGCGATCGTCGCCGCGGGCGCGAGGCTGGTCCGCGAGCAGGACGACCTCACCGTGTACGCCGACCCCGAGGGCAACGAGTTCTGCCTGCTCCGCGAGCGCCACTGAGCCGCGCGCCACGGGGATCCCGGCGACCGGGGCGTCGCGCCGCGACTACGATGATCACATGCGCGCAACGGTGATCTACGGTCCGCACGACGTCAGGGTCGAGGACGTGCCTGATCCGGTCCTGGTGCACCCCACCGACGCGGTGGTCCGGGTGACGCACGCCTGCATCTGCGGCAGCGACCTGTGGGCCTACCAGGGCGTCGCCAAGCGGGAGCCGGGCCAGCGCATCGGGCACGAGTTCCTCGGCGTCGTCGAGTCGGCGGGCGCGGACGTCACCGGCGTCAAGCCCGGCGACACCGTGGTCGCCCCGTTCGTGTGGTCCGACGGGACCTGCGAGTTCTGCCGGGAGAGCCTGCACACCTCGTGCCCGGTCGGCGGCTTCTGGGGACAGCCCGGCTCCGACGGCGGCCAGGGCCAGGCGGTACGCGTCCCGTACGCCGACGGCACCCTGGTCAAGCTGCCGTCCGGGCTCGGCGACGCGGACCTCGTCAAGATCCTCGCCCTGTCCGATGTGATGTCGACCGGCCACCACGCCGCGCTCGCGGCCGGGGTGCGCAAGGGCGGCACGGTCGCCGTGGTCGGCGACGGCGCGGTCGGCCTGTGCGGGGTGCTCGCCGCGCACCGCCTCGGCGCCGAGCGCATCATCGCGCTGGGCCGCCACGACGCCCGTACCGCGCTGGCCAGGCGGTTCGGGGCGACCGACGTGGTGCCCGAGCGCGGCGACGAGGCCGTCGCCGTCGTGCGGGAGCTGACCGGCGGGCAGGGCGCGCACGCGGTCATCGAGGCCGTCGGCACCGAGCAGTCGATGCGCACCGCGATCGGCGTGGCCCGCGACGGCGGCGCGGTCGGATTCGTCGGGGTGCCGCACGGGGGCTCGGCCGGGGTCGACATCGGCGACATGTTCGGCCGCAACGTCGCGCTGCGCGGCGGGGTCGCGCCCGCGCGGGCGTACATTCCGGAGCTGCTGGCAGACGTGCTGGCCGGGACGCTGGACCCGTCGCCGGTCTTCGACGTCTCGGTGGATCTGGACGGGGTGCCCGGCGGATATGCCGCGATGAATGATCGGAAAGCGCTGAAAGTGCTGGTGCGCCCGGACGGCGGGGCGGTGTAGCTTGAGCGCCGTGGAAGAGACCGACCAGGCCATCGTTTCGGCCCTGACCGCTGACGGGCGCATGTCGTACACGGACCTGGCCGAGAAGGTCGGGCTGTCCGTGTCCGCCGTCCACCAGCGGGTGCGCAGGCTGGAGCAGCGCGGCGTGATCACCGGGTACGGCGCGCGGGTGGACTACAACGCGATCGGGCTGCCGCTGACGGCGTTCGTGGCGATCCGCCCGTTCGACCCGGCGCAGCCCGACGACGCCCCCGAGCGCCTGGCGCACCTGTCGGAGATCGAGTCGTGCTTCTCCGTGGCCGGTGAGGACTTCTACATCCTGCTGGTACGCGTCGCGTCACCGGTGGACCTGGAGCGCCTGCTCCAGGAGATCCGCACGTCGGCGAACGTGACCACCCGGACGACCGTGGTGCTGTCCACCCCGTTCGAGCAGCGCGCCCCCGCATCCACCTGGCCGACTGAGCCGCGCCCGCGCCCGGCCCCGCCGGAGGACAGCACTCGACGTGGCGTTACATCTTTTTTGATGTGGCCCACATCAAAAAAGATGTAAAGCCGCACTCACCTGTGCTCTCGCATCACCAGTGGCAGCAGGGCAGCGGCGCGGGCAGGAAGAGGGCCGTGAGCCCGATGGCGGCCAGGCCGGTCGACGCGGTGGCGACCCCCGCCATGAGCCGGGTCACCTCGGCCCGCCGACCTGGCGGGATGCGGCGCACCCGCCGGACCCCGGCCGTGACCGCGCAGGCCAGCGCAAACCCACCGGCCAGCAGCACCGGCACTCCCCAGCGATCGTGGACGTCGTAGCCACGGAACAGCAGTGGCCGCGCGGCCATCAGCAGCAGGCCGGTCAGCGGCGCGAGCGCGGCGCAGGCCTGCGCCCACACCAGCCAGGCCCGCTCGGCCCCCACCCCGTAGCCGCCCTGGTGGGTCAGCTGCACCGACAGCACGCCCAGGCCGACCGGGAGCAGTGCCGCCGCGGCGATGTGCCACAGCCAGTACCGCACGATCGTGTCGGGGTCCGAGCGCAGCACCACGCCCACGGCCGTCCACCCGATCGCCGCGAAGATCATGGCCCCGCCGACCGCCGCCACACCCCCGAACGCGGGGTGTACGAGCCGCCGTGCCGTGGCGGACACCCAGGCCACCACCAGGTGTCGTTGCGTCGTGGTCGTCGCCGGTTCGGCCATGTCACCTCCGTCTCGTCCGCGACCGCGGCCCGCGGTCGCCAAAGTCACTCTGTCCACCATGGTGTTAGCGGGCCGTTAACGCCCGGTCCGCCGGCGGATGTCGGGGGCCAGCCTGGCCATGCGGAACCGGCGTTCGGCCCGCACCCGCGCGAAGTGTGCCGGGAGCGTTGTCAAGGCGCCGTTAGTGATCAAGGGTCGATGACGGGACCTGAGGTCCGGAAGCGACGGAACCCGCCCGTCACGCGGACCAGCCCGTCCCGGCCGATCAGCAGTCCTTCGTAACCGGTCCTCGCCAGCAGGTCCAACCCGGATACCCCCTTGGCGGCGGCAGCGGTCGCGTACACATCGGCCCAGCACAGCGACGGTCCCACGACGGTCACTCCCGCCACCTCCGCCGTCGGCACGCCCCGATGCGGGTCGACGATGTGCGCGCCCCGCCGGGCGGTGCCCGAGGTGGCCGCCGCGCCCGCCGCCAGGGCCATCACCTCGACCAGCCGTGACGGCGACAGCGGGTCCTCCACCCCCACCCGCCATGGCGGATTGCCCGGTGCCGTCGACACGACCACGTCGCCTCCGGCGTTGAGGCAGAAGTCGTGCCACGGCAGTCTCGCCGCCCGCTCCACCGCCCAGCCCTTGACCAGCCCGGACGGGTCCCACTGGCGCATACCGTCCGATCCGGGCAGCCACGTGTCGAACCAGCCGCCGGTGCGCTCGCGGGCCTCGCCGCACAGCGTCGCGACCTCCGCCACCCACGGATGCGCGTCCGCCACCGCGAGCTCGCCCCGGTTGACCCGGCTCACCTCACTGTCCGCCCGGTACGTGCTGAACACCTCGTCGGCCTCGCGCAGCAGCGCGAACACGGCGTCGACGGTGCGCCGCACCGGTGCCGAGTCCAGGCCGGGGCCGCGTAGGTGCAGGCTGACCGGCATCCCCATGATCTGCTCGACCCAGGCCCGGCGCGGTGGCGCGAGCATGCTCACCGGGTGTGCGCCCGGTCGATCGCGGACTGCAGCGAGTCCAGGTACGCCCGGCTGGTGGCGGTCGCGCCGGTGACCGTGTCCACGTCGGCCGACTGGACGGCGAGCACCTGCTCGCGCAGCCGCGGCAGGGCGAATTCGTTCAGCACCAGCGAGTGCTCGTGCACCGTGTGCTTTTGCACGATCACCACGTCGATGATGCGCCCGCCCGCGAAGGCGACCCGCACCTGCACCGTGCCGTAGTCGGTGACCACCGCGTCACCATCGACCAGCCGATCGCCGACGATCAGCCCGGGGGCGGGCCGCGCCAGCGTCGCCCCGTCGGCGGACCGCGGCACCGCTTCGCCGAAGCTGGTGCGGTAGCTGAACAGTCCGACCAGGCCCGCGAGAGTCGCCAGCAGGAAGAACGTGATCTTACGCATCGCTCACCACCCGAACCGCTCGTCGTGAATCTGCCGCGCGGGCACCCCGGCGGCCCGCAGCGCGGCGCGAACCGCCGCCATCCAGGGCGGGGGACCGCACAGGAACACGTCCCGCACGGCCAGCTCCGGGACCAGCTCGGTGAGCGCCTCGTGGTCCGCGTAGCGCTCGGCCAGCTCGGCGGTCAGCCACGAGGCACGCCCGGACGGCGGCGGCCCGGGCAGGTAGATCACCTGTGCGCCGCGCTCGGCCGCGATGGCGTCGATCTCGTCGCGCAGCACCAGCTCGTCGGCGCTGCGGGCGCGGTAGATCAGGGTCAGCTCGCTGTCGGCGTACCGCATGCCTTCGAGCAGGGCGCGCATCGGCGTGATGCCGATGCCGGCGGCCATCAGCAGCACCCGCTCGCCGCGGCGGCGGCCCTCGGTGAGGGTGCCGAACGGGCCTTCGATCAGCACCGCCGTGCCCGGCGCAGCCCCGGCCAGCCGCGCGCCGTCGTCGCCCGCGGTCCGGAAGGTGAACCGCAGCCGGTCGGCGCGCGGCGCTTCGGACAGCGAGAACGGGTGCGCCCGGCTCCAGCCGTGCCCGGTGCGCAGCCGCCAGGTCAGGAACTGCCCGGGCCGGGCCGCCAGCCGTTCCAGCGACCGCCCCGACAGGTACACCGAGTACACGTCCGACGCCTCGTGGCGCACCTCGGCGACGGTGAGCCGATGCCGGCGCGACAGCCACAGCGGCCGCCCGATCCTGAACACGGCCAGCGCGGCGGCGGCCGCACCCCACAGCGTCCACCAGTACGCCGAGGCGGTGGCGGAGGTGACGAAGTGCGCGCCGTTCCACAGCTGGTGCGGCACGGCCAGGCCCACCCCGAGGTACGCGTACAGGTGCAGCAGGTGCCAGTTCTCGTAGCGCACCCGCCGCCGCGCCGCCCGCACCGACAGCACCACGACCAGCGCCAGCAGCGCCGTGCCCGCCGCCGCGAGCAGCATGCCCGGGTAGCGCACGACCAGGTCGGCCAGCTGGGCGAGCGCGCCGGTGCCGGTGGACGCGGCATACCCGGCCACGACCAGCGCCACGTGTGCCGCCATCAGCCAGAACGAGGTGAAGCCGAGCAGGCGGTGGATCCGGGCCAGCCGGTCCTGGCCCCAGGCGCGCTCCACCCAGGGCACCCGCGCCATCGCGAGGACCTGCAGCAGGAGCAGGTCGGCGGCGACCAGACCGGCCAGGCGAGCCGCGGTCACCAGGCCGGTGCCGTCGGCGCCCAGCGCGGCCGGGCCGCCGGCGGACACCCACAGGGCCACGACCACCAGCACGGTGGCGCAGGCCAGGGCGGCGGTGACGGCGCGCCCGAGCACCCCGTCGCGGGGCCGGGGGAGGGGGAATCGGTCAGGGGTCACGTCACGGCGAGTCACGAAAGGGGCGCGCAGTTCCCGGTGTCACCCGGAATCCACGCGCCCCTGCGCAGCCGCGGCCTACTCGCCGCCGCCCGCGCGCTGCTGCTCGCGGTACTGCGGGACGGACAGGCCGCCGCGGCCCCAGTTCTCCAGTTCGACCTCGTCGATGACGACGAACGTCGAGTCCAGTGGCTTGTCCAGCACATCCAGCAGCAGTTGGCTGACCCCGGCGATGAGCGCCGCCTTCTGCTCGGCGGTCGCCGCCGTCGTGCCCGGTGTGCTGCCCTCACGGGTGATCTGGATGTTGACGATGGGCATGATCGGTCCTTCCGGATGCTTCGGGCGGGTCAGTGGCCGGCGTTCTGTCCGCCGTCGACGTGCAGGATCTCGCCGGTGACGAAGGGAGCGGACTCCAGGTAGAGGACCGCGCCGACGATGTCGCTCGTCTCGCCCATCCGGCCGACGGGGTGCAGCCCGGCGTACGTCTCGTGGTACTCGACCGGGTGCATCGGCGTCTTGATGATGCCCGGGGCGACCGCGTTGACCCGCACGCCGCGCGAGGCGTACTCGATGGCCAGCGACTTGGTGGCGGAGTTGATGCCACCCTTGGTCAGCGAGGCGAGCACCGACGGCACGTTCTTGTCGGCCTGATCCACCAGGGCCGTGGTGATGCTGACGATGTGGCCGCCGCCGACGGCGAGCAGGTGCGGCAGCACCCGTTGCGTCAGGTGGAAGAATCCGCCGACGTTGATGGCGGTGACCTGCGCGAAGTCGTCGGCGGTGTAGTCGGTGAACGGCTTGGCGATGAAGATGCCGGCATTGTTGACCAGGGTGTCGATGCGGCCGAAGCGGTCCAGCGCGGCCCGGGTCACCCGCTCGGCGGTGCCGGCGTCGGCGATGTCGCCCTGCACGGTCACGACGTCCGGATCGGCGGAGGCGGGGATGGTGCGGGAGACGGCCACGACGCCGTAGCCGAGCTTGCGGTAGCCCTCGACGAGGCCCGCGCCGATGCCCTGGGAGGCGCCGGTGATGACGGCGACCTTCTGCGTGTTCTCGGTGCTCATGTGCCTGTTCCTTTGCTGTTTCGCGGCCACTAGACGACCGGTCTACTAAAAGCTAGACGACTGGTCGTGTATCGTCAACGCCATGGGCAGGACGAGTGACGCGCGGAACAAGATCCTCGAAGCGGCCAGGACGCTGATCGAGCAGCGGGGCTACTCCGCGCTGGGCGTCGCCGAGATCTGCGCCGCCGCCGGGGTGCCGAAGGGCAGCTTCTACCACTTCTTCGCCTCCAAGCAGGCGCTCGCGCTCACCGTCATCGACGAGCACTGGGCCGCTCAACGGCAGCAGTGGAGCGAACTGCTCGGCAGCGGGCGGTCCCCGCTGGAGCGGCTGGGCGACCTGTTCGCGGCCACCGAGGACTTCCAGCGGGTCGGTCGGCAGCAGGCCGGCCTGGTCGTCGGCTGCCTGTTCGGCAACCTCGCCGCCGAGCTCAGCAACCAGGTCCCGGAGATCCGCGACCGGCTGCAGGAGATCTTCGAGGCCCAGATCGACATGATCGAGAAGGTGGTCGTCGAGGCCAAGGACGCCGGGCAGGCCGGTCCGGCCGTCGACACCCGCGACGCGGCGCGCTCGATCGTCGCCCAGATCGAGGGACGGGTGCTGCTGGCCAAGCTGCTCGACGACCCCGGCCAGCTCGGCACGCTCTGGCAGAACAGCCTCGGCCTGCTGCAGGCGCCGGCCGACGCGCTGCCCGCGCGAGCCTGACCGTCCCCGTCTGCTGACGGATGGGGGACACTGCGGACCCGACCACGATCACCGAGCAGGACGCCGTCCCGCTGCGCGGATTCGGCCTGACCGACGCGGACATCCTGCAGGTCGTGCTGGCCGTGCGCATCCGCCGCTTCTTCAGCGGCGTGCTGTCCGCCGTCGGCGCCGACCCGGACGACGCCCTGCGCAGGTGAGCGGCACCGGTAGCGGGCGGTGACCGAGCCGCCGCCAGGTCAGCCGGGAGGGCTGTCGCCCCGCAGCCGGGCCTGTGCCGGCCGGTGCGGACCCGCCGACCAGGCGGCGAGGAAACGCAGCGCTTCCTGCGAGGGCGAGTCCGCTTCGGCGGTGTACACGAACAGGGTCTGGTCCGGATCGTCGCCGACACCCAGCGCCTGGAAGTCCAGCTCCATCGGCCCGGCCACGGGATGCCGGAACGCCTTGCGCCCGAACGCGCGCGCCCGCACCCGGTGGTCGCGCCACCAGCGCCGGAAGTCGTCGTCCTTGGCGGACAGCTCCTCGACGAGCGCGGTCAGTGAGGGGTCGTCCGGCCAGCGCGCGGCATCCATTCGCAGGTAGGCCACGCATTCGCGGGCCGCGGTGGCCCAGTCGGCGTACAGGGTGCGCCAGGTGGGGTCGGTGAAGGCCAGCCGGACGAGGTTGCGCCGACCTGCGGGCAGCGCGCCGAAGTCGGTCAGCAGCGCCGCCCCGAGCGGGTTCCAGGCGAGCACGTCCATGCGGCGGCCGAGCAGCAGCGCCGGGAACTCGTCCAGGCTGTCGAGCAGCTGCCGGGTCTGCGGGCGCACCCGCTGCGCCGCCGGGCGGGCGGCCGGGCGCGGCGGCCGCGCCACCCGCATCAGGTACTCGTGCTCGTCCGGTCGCAGCCGCAGCCCGTCCGACAGGGCCTGCAGCACCTCGGCGGACACCCGGGTGGCGCGGCCCTGCTCGAGCCGGACCAGGTAGTCGACGCTCACATGGGCCAGCAGCGCGAGCTCCTCGCGCCGCAGTCCCGGGACCCGCCGCGGACGGCCGCCGCCGGGCAGGCCCACGTCCTCGGGACGCACCCGCGCCCGGCAGGCGCGCAGGAAGTCGCCCAGCGTGAGGTCGGCGGGCTCCGGGCTGTTCATACCCGCCATTATCGGCGCGGGCCGCCGCCGGTGCCTGGTACTGCCGGTCCCAGGAACGCCCGACCCGGGGAGGACGGCTGCCTGGCCCCCGTCGACGGGTCCGCGCAGAGTCGAAGGCGACCACCGGGCCGCAGGGCCCACTGCGAAAGGCAATTCCGTGACCACATGGTTCATCACCGGCGCGTCCCGCGGCTTCGGCCTGGAGATCGCCAAGCAGGCCCTCGAACGCGGTGACGACGTCGTGGCGACCGCCCGCGACCCGCAGGCCGTCGAGAAGGCCCTGCCCGGGTACGCGGACCGGCTGCTCGCCGTCGCGCTCGACGTGACCGACGAGCAGCAGGCACACCAGGCGGTCGAGGCGGCGAAGGCCCGGTTCGGCGGCATCGACGTGCTGGTCAACAACGCGGGGCGAGGCCTGCTCGGCGCGATCGAGGAGGCCGCCGACGCCGAGGTCCGGGCGGTATTCGACACGAACGTGTTCGGGCTGCTCGCGGTCACCCGGGCGGTGCTGCCCGTGATGCGCGCCCAGGGTTCGGGGCGCATCGTCAACATGAGTTCGGTCGGCGGGTTCGTGTCCTGGCCCGGCTGGGGCGTCTACTGCGCGACGAAGTTCGCCGTGGAGGCGATCACGGAGTCGCTGCGGTTCGAGGTCGGCCCGTACGGCATCCAGGCCATCGCCGTCGAGCCCGGCCCGTTCCGCACCGACTTCCTCGACCCGAGCTCACTGCACCGCACCGCGAAGGAGATCACCGGGTACGGCGACAGCGCCGGCGCGATGCGCGCTTGGGCCGACGGCACCAACCACGCCCAGGACGGCGACCCGGTCAAGGCGGCGACGGCGATCCTCGCCGTGGTGGACGCCGAGGCGATGCCCGCCCGGCTGGCGCTGGGCGCGGCCGCGGTCACCGACATCGAGGCGAAGCTCAGGTCGGCCCGCGCCGAGCTCGACACCTGGCGCGAGATCTCGCTGACGACCGACTTCGCCGCGGTGTGAGACCCAGGGCGTCCGGTCGGGACGCGGCCAGGCCGCGCCGTCCCGACCGGACGCCCGGCGTCGGGTGAGCGGTGTCTCAGCTGTTCCAGCGCAGCAGCACCGGCTGCTCGCGCTCGAAGCCGAGCACGCTGAGCGTGGCCGTCTCCAGGCGGAACAGCGCGCCGTCCTGCGCGGGCAGGCCCAGCCAGCGGGCGGTGAGCGCACGCAGCAGGTGGCCGTGCCCGACGAGGGCGACGTCGCCGCTGGCCAGCATCGTCCGGGCACGTTCCAGGACCCGGTCGCAGCGCGCCCCGACCTGGGCAGCCGTCTCGCCGCCGGGGCAGCCGTACTGCCACAGGGTCCACTCGGGGCGCTCCTGGCGGATCTCCAGCGTGGTGCGGCCCTCGTACGCGCCGTAGTTCCATTCCAGCAGGTCGTCGTCGGTGGCGGTGATCTCCAGACCGGCCAGCGCGGCGGTGCGTACGGCGCGCTGGAGCGGGCTGCACAGCACCGCGGCGAAGGCCCGTCCGGCCAGCCGTCCGGCGAGCTGGCCCGCCTGGCGTTCCCCCTCGGGGGTGAGCGACAGGTCCGTGAAGGAGGTGTGGCGGCCGGCCGCGCTCCACTCGGTCTGCCCGTGCCGGAGCAGCACGATCTCTCGCATGCCGATCCTCCCCGCTCGTGTTCCTGAGGACACGTTAGCGGTGGTCGCCACCCGGACGGGCGGTTTCGACCGGTGAGCCTGCCACCCGGCGTCCTGGCGGCGGTGCCGCCTAAAGGTTGATCTTGGTGGATTCGCCTGCGGAGGCTGCCGGGCTCACAGAATTGAGGTATGACGGACGCGCCGCTCATGCCGCACTACGCGCGGGTCGATCAGAGCCCGCCGCAGATGCAGGCACGGCTCGTGGCGTACCTCGACAAGGCGGCCGGCTACCGGGCGATCACCGAGATCCGGGCGCGGGCCGCCGAGACCATGCACGTCAAACCGGGCCACCACGTGCTCGACGGCGGGTGCGGGCTGGGGGAGGAGGCGTGTGTGCTGGCGCTGCTGGTCGGGGTGGACGGCCGCGTCGACGGCGTGGACAACTCGCGCAGCATGCTGTCGCTGGCCGCGCACCGCTACGAGCGTTGGCGGCAGACCCACCCCGACGCCGGCGAGGTCCGCTTCGTCACCGGGTGCATGACCAGGCTGGACTACCCGGACGGCGTCTTCGACGCGGTGCGGTGCGAGCGTACGCTGCAGCACCTGCCGCAGGCCGAGGCGGTGATCGCGGAGCTGGTCCGGGTGACCCGGCCGCAGGGGCGGATCTGCCTGATCGACACCGACTGGGAGTCGCTGGTCTTCGACGGGCTGCCCGCGGAGGTGCTGACGCCGATGATGTGGCGGCTGCGGCACCACAGCGTGATGTGCAACCCGACGATGGGCCGCACGCTGCGCAACCGGCTGCGCCGGCTGGGGGTGTACGAGCTGGAGTGCCACCCGATGACGATGTGCTTCACCGACCCGGCCGAGGCGCAGCACGTGGTGCCGTACTTCGACCGTGACCTGCTGCTGCACATCGTGGGGGAGGAGGACGGCGACACCGCGGCGATGGTGGACCGCTGGCTGGACGCGGTGCGCGACGCCGACGAGCGGGAGGACTTCCTGGTGGCGCTGACGGTGTGGGTGGTCGCGGGCACGGTCCCGGCGTGAACGGCGAAGGCCCCGCCGTGAGCCGCGTGGGCGGCTCGGGCGGGGCCCCGGACGTGCGGGACGGGTCAGGCCTGCGCCGCGAGCTGCTCGTCGAGCTGCTTGCGCCACCACTTCTGGCCGGACTCGGGCAGGGTGTCGATCGGGTCGTAGTACGCGTAGCGCTGGGACAGCACGTCGACGTTCTGGTCGGCCTCGATCGAGGTGCGGTAGTTCTTGGTCCAGTACGAGATGCCGTTCTCGCGGTCGTACTCGGTGACCATGTGCACCCAGCGCTTGCCGACGAACGGGACGTCGCAGACGATGCGCGGGGTCGCGTAGCCGGGCAGGTAGCCCATGATGTCGTGCTGCAGGGCCTGGGCGTGGCCGACCGAGACCCGCCAGTGCTCGGCGTTGGGGATCATGTCGCACATGTAGAAGTAGTACGGCAGGATGTTCGCCTCGCCCTGCAGCGCGAAGCAGAGGTCGAGCAGGTCGGGCGACGTGGCGTTGACGCCGCGCATGAGCACGCCCTGGTTGCGCACGTCGCGTACGCCGACCTCGAGGGCCGTCTTCGCGGCGCGGGCCACGGTCGGGGTGATCGAGTTGGCGTGGTTGACGTGGGTGTGGATCGCCAGGTTGACGCCGCGCCGGCGGGCGGTGCGGGCCACGCGCTCCAGGCCCTCGACGACCTCGGGCTGCAGCCAGTGCTGGGGCAGGCCCATCAGCGCCTTGGTGGCCAGCCGGATGTCGCGGATGGTGTCGATCTCCAGCAGGCGCATCAGGTACGACTCGAGGTTCTTCCACGGCACGTTGGCCACGTCGCCGCCGGAGACGACGACGTCACGCACGCCCGGGTGGGCCTTGAGGTAGGCGATGTGCGCGTCGTAGCGGTCAACGGGCTTGAGGGTGAGCTTGAGCTTCTCGACCGCGGGGGTGGAGTTGCCGACCAGGTCCATCCGGGTGCAGTGGCCGCAGTACTGCGGGCAGGTGGACAGCAGCTCGGCGAGCACCTTGGTGGGGTAGCGGTGGGTGAGGCCCTCGGCGACCCACATGTCGTGCTCGTGCAGGCTGTCGCGGCTGGCGTGCGGGTGGCTGGCCCACTCGGTGAGCCGGTCGGAGGCGACCGGGATCATGTAGCGGCGCACCGGGTCGGCGTAGAACGCCTCGGTGGTCAGCTCCTCCCGCGCCATGGTGTTGATCATCTGCGGGGGGACCAGCATCGACATCGTGGCCAGAGCCTTCTGGTCGGCCTCGAGGTAGGCGTAGAAGCGCTCGTCGACGGTGTCGCCGAGCACGGCGCGCAGCTGCTTGATGTTCTTGATGCAGTTGACGCGCTGCCACTGCGCGGACTCCCACTGCGCAGCCGTGACATCGCGCCAGCCCGGAAACCGGGTCCAGTCCGGCTCGATCAGCTCTACGCGTCGGTACTCGTAGGGTTGCCCAGCGTTCATCGGTGGCCTCTCCTTTGCGGTCGCCGTTGACCATACTGGAAGTTCTCCGGCGTACCAACTAGTCTGCCGTAGAATTTCCCGCACGCATCAAATCTAACCGCAATTTTGGTTTTGATCTCGCGGGTGGACTTCACTTTTTAGGAGAACCGGACAATGACGTCACCGATCGGCCTGCACCGGGTCCTGGAACCGAGCGGGGTATTGCCCCAGGCGGCACTTCGCCTGGACAATTCGTCTGAGATCGGGGCAGACGAGGTGCGGATCGCCGTCGAGCGGCTCAACCTGGACGCGGCGAGCTTCCGCCAGTTGTCGACCAAGCACGCGGGCGACGGCGCGGCGGTCCGCGGTGAGGTCCTGGAGATCATCGGCGCCCGGGGCAAGATGCAGAACCCGGTCACCGGCTCCGGCGGCATGCTGATCGGCACCGTCGAGGCGGTCGGCCCGCAGTCCCCGCTCGGCCTCGAGGTCGGCGACAAGGTCGCCACCCTGGTCTCGCTCACCCTGACGCCGCTGTCGATCAGCGACGGCCTCAAGCACTGGGACGGCGGCAGCGAGCAGGTGCCCTGCGAGGGCCACGCGATCCTGTTCGCGCGCTCGATCGCCGCGGTGCTGCCCGCCGACCTGGACCCGGAGCTGGCCCTGGCCGTGATGGACGTGTGCGGCGCACCGGCGCTGACCGCCCGGGTGGTGGCGCAGTACGACGACCCGACCGTGGCCGTGATCGGCGGCGCGGGCAAGAGCGGCTCGCTGTCGCTGGCCGCCGCCAGGGCCGCGGGCGCGAGCCGGACGGTCGGCGTCGTCCCGGTCGAGCGCGAGCGCACGATGCTGGCGGACGCGGGCCTGGCCGACGTGGTGGCGCTGGCCGACGCCCGCAACCCGGTCGCGCTCGCCGAGGCGGTCGAGGCGGCCCTGGGCGGGCGGGCCGCGGACGTGACCGTGGTCTGCGTGGACGTGCCGGGCTGCGAGCACGGGGCGATCCTGTCGACCGCCGACGGCGGCACCGTGATCTTCTTCTCGATGGCGACGAGTTTCGCCGCCGCCGCGCTCGGCGCGGAGGGTCTTGCCGCGGACGTGACGATGCTGGTCGGCAACGGTTACGTGCCCGGGCACGCGGCGTACGCGCTGGATCTGCTGCGGCAGGTGCCGGCGGTGCGGGCGATGTTCGAGTCCCGTCTGCACCACGAGGCCTCGCGGGCCACGTCCGGCACGGCAGACTGAGCCCATGCAGATCTCCGCCTTGCCGGCCGAGCGCACGACGCTCTGGCACAACGCCGTCGTCCGCAGCCCTGCCGACCCCGGCGCCACCGCGCTGCTGACCCGCGGCCAGCACATCGTCTGGCTCGGGCCGCTGGCCGACGCCCCGACCGCCGACCTGCGGGTGGACCTGGGCGGGGCCCTGGTCACGCCCGCGTTCGTCGACGCGCACGTGCACGCGACCGACACCGGCCTGGCCCTGGCCGGGCTGGACCTGTCCTCGGTGCGTGCCGCCGCCGAGCTGCTCAAGGCGGTGGCCGAGTTCGCGTCCGGGCTGGGCCCGGAGGCGGTCGTGCTGGGGCACGGCTTCGACGAGAGCACGTGGGGTGCGTCGCAGACCCCGCCGACCGCGGCCGAGCTGGACCGGGCCGCGGGCGGGCGCAGCGTGTACCTGTCGCAGGCGTCGATCCACTCGGCGCTGGTCTCCTCGGACCTGCTGGCCCTGGCCGCCGACGCCCCCGGCTACGACCCGTCGGGGTGGGTGCGCCGCGACGCGCACCACGTGGTGCGGGCGGCGGCGTTCGGGCAGATCACCATCGTGCAGCGGCGGGACGCGCAGATGCGGATGCTGCGCCATGCCGCGTCGCTGGGTATCGCGGCGGTGCACGAGTGCGGCGGGCCGGGCACGTCCAGTGAGGACGACTTCACCGAGCTGCTGCGCCTGTCGGGGCAGGGGCTGCCGGAGGTGTACGGGTTCTGGGGCGAGCTGATGGGCGCGGCCAAGGCCCGGGAGCTGGGCGCGGTCGGCGCGGGCGGCGACCTGTACGCCGACGGGGCGCTCGGTTCGCGGACCGCGCACCTGGGTGAGGACTACCTGGACGGCGAGCGCGGCTGCGGCCACGGCTACGTGACTGCCGAGCAGGTGCGCGATCACCTGCTGGACTGCCATCGGCACGGTATGCAGGGCGGCTTCCACGCCATCGGCGACGCGGCGATCTCGACGGTGGTGGCCGGGTTCGCGGCCGCCGACGAGGTGCTCGGCACCGACGCGCTGCGCGACGCCCGGCACCGCGTCGAGCACGCGGAGATCATGGACAAGCGGCTGATCGCCGCGTTCGTGGAGTACGGCATCATCGCGTCGATGCAGCCCGCGTTCGACCGCCTGTGGGGCGGCGAGCACCAGATGTACGCCCAGCGGCTCGGGGTCGCCCGGAGTCTGGCGTCGAACCCGATGGGGCAGATGCACAACACGGGGGTCGCGCTGGCGTTCGGGTCGGACAGCCCGGTGACGCCGCTGGACCCGTGGGGCAGCGTCCGGGCGGCGATGCAGCACTTCAACACCCATCAGCGGATGAGCGCGAAGTCGGCGTTCGCGGCGCACACCCGGGGCGGCTGGCGTGCGGTGCACCGGGACGCCGAGGGCGTGCTCGTGCCCGGCGCCCCGGCGACGTTCGCGGTGTGGCGCACCCCGGCCGGCTTGTCCGGCACCCTTCCCAGCCTTGAGCAGCACGACGAGCTGCCGGTCTGTGTCCGTACGGTACTGCGTGGAGAAACGATCTATGAGCAGCAATAAACTCGGTCTCGACCCGGCGCTGGTGCACCGGGCGCGGGCGCTGGCGGCCAAGGCCGGGCGGCCCGTGGTGGACATGGCACGGTCGCACACGACGGTGTCTGTGGAGCGGGCCGTCCTGCGGCTGGCCGGGGTGACCGGCGCCGACCCGGACGGCATCCCGTGGGTGAACCGCCTGGTCGACGCGGTGCGCAACGACGTCGGCCTCGGTCACGGCGTGGCGCTGCCGGTGTTCCACGCCCTCGCCGAGCACGGCCTGGAGCCGACCGCGGCCGAGCTGACGCTGCTGGCGCAGAAGGCGGCGTCCGGTTCGGTGCGCTTCGACCTGCCCACCGGCAAGGCCGTCACCGCGGCGAAGAAGGTGTCGCGCCGCCAGGTCGCCGCGGGCATCAAGCAGATCGACCGCAACCGCGCCGACCGCGACAAGATGATCAAGCGGTACGGCGACCCGAAGCAGCGGCCCTGGATCTACCTGATCGTGGCGACCGGCGACATCTACGAGGACATCCCGCAGGCGCAGGCGGCGGCCCGCGCGGGCGCGGACGTCATCGCGGTGATCCGGTCCACGGGCCAGTCGCTGCTGGACTACGTGCCCGAGGGCGCGACCCGGGAGGGTTTCGCGGGCACGTACGCCACTCAGGAGAACTTCCGGCTGATGCGGGCGGCCCTGGACGAGTCCAGCAAGGAGCTGGGCCGCTACGTCCGCCTGACCAACTACGCGTCCGGCCTGTGCATGCCCGAGATCGCGACCCTGGCCGGGCTGCAGCGCCTCGACATGATGCTCAACGACTCGATGTACGGCATCCTGTTCCGCGACATCAACCCGATCCGCACGTTCGTGGACCAGCGGTTCTCCCGCCAGATCCACGCCCGCGCCGGGATCATCATCAACACCGGTGAGGACAACTACCTCACCACCGCCGACGCGGTCGAGGCCGCGCACACCGTCACCGTGTCGCAGCTGCTCAACGAGTACTTCGCGCACGAGGCGGGGCTCGCGGACTGGCAGCTCGGCCTCGGGCACGCGTTCGAGATCAACCCGGACCTGCCCGAGTCGTTCCGGCTCGAACTGGCCCACGCGCTGCTGGCGCGGGAGCTGTTCCCGGACGCGCCGCTCAAGTGGATGCCACCGACCAAGCACATGACCGGCGACGTGTTCCGCGGCAACCTGCTCGACGGGTTCTTCAACCTGGTCGGGGCGCTGACCGGGCAGGGCATCCTGCTCGTCGGCATGATGACCGAGGCCGTCGTCACCCCGTGGCTGTCCGACCGGGACATCGCGCTGCAGAACGTGCGGTACGTGCTCGGCGCGGCCGGCAACCTGCACGAGGACTTCGTGCCCGCCCCCGACGGTTTCATCCAGCGCCGCGCCCACCAGGTCCTCGACGAGGCCATCGACCTGCTCGAGAAGATCGAGGACGACACCCTGCTCAACGCGATCGCCGACGGCACGTTCGGGATCATGAAGCGCCCCGCGGACCGGGGCAAGGGCCTGGACGGCGTCGCCGAGCACGACGACGGCTACTACAACCCGGCCACCGAGATCCTGGAGACCCCCGCCAAGGAGGAGCAGTGAAGACGGTCGTCCGCCCGTACGGCGACACCACCGGCGACGGCATGACCCAGGTCAGCTTCACCCTGCCGCTGCCGCACGACAAGAAGGCCGAGGGCGCGGCGCTGCAGCTCGCGGCGAAGATGGGCCTGGAGCCGGCGATGCTCGTGCACGCCAAGCAGATGGGCGACGGCTTCACCTTCTTCGTCGTCTACGGCAGCGTCCGGCACCTGGTCGAACTCGACAAGGTCCAGGTCGTCGAGCGCGACTTCCCGCTGCTGACCGCCAAAGAGGTCAACACGGTCGTCAAGCAGAAGATGCGCCGCAAGCTGTCGGTGGTCGGGGCGTGCATCGGCACCGACGCGCACACCGTCGGCATCGACGCGATCCTCAACCTCAAGGGCATCGCCGGCGAGAAGGGCCTGGAGTACTACCGGGAGCTGAAGGTCGTCAACATGGGCGCGCAGATCACGGTGCCGGAGCTGGTGGCGGCCGCGAAGGCGGAGAAGGCCGACGCGGTCCTGGTGTCGCAGGTCGTCACGCAGCGCGACGCGCACCTGCACAACACCCGGGAGATGTCGGCGGCGTTCCGCGAGGCGCTGCCCGCCGACAAGCGGCCGCTGCTGATCGTCGGCGGGCCGCGCTTCGACGAGCTGATGACCGACGAGCTCGGCGTGGACCGGATCTTCGGCCGCGGCACCACCCCGCGCGAGGTCGCCAGCTACCTGGTCCACGCGCTGATCACCAACAAGGCCGAGCGGAAGAAGGCAGTCGCAGCATGAGCGTGGGATACACCGTCACCCATCGGAAGTACGTGCCGTACAGCCACGCGCACTACGCGGGCAACCTCGTCGACGGGGCGTACGCCCTCGCGGCGTTCGGCGACGTCGCGACCGAGGTGTGCATCCAGCTCGACGGCGACGAGGGCCTGTTCGCGTCGTACTCCGACGTGCAGTTCAAGGCCCCGATGCGGGCCGGCGACGTGCTGGAGGTCGTCGCGACGGTGGCCCGGATGGGCACCCGCAGCCGCACCATCGACTTCGAGGCGCGCGTCGTGTGCCGGGGCCGCCCCGACCGGTCCGAGTCGGCGGCCGAGGTCCTCGACCCGCCCGTCGTCGCGGTGACCGCGACCGGGACCGTGGTGGTCCCCGCCAAGTGAGCCTGCTCTGCTGTGTCGACGTCGGGTCGACGTTCACCAAGGCGGCCCTGGTCGACACCGGCAGCGGTGAACTCGTCGCGACCGGCTCGCACCGCACCACCGTCGGCACCGACGTCCTGCACGGCCTCGACGCGGCCGTGGCCGCGACGGGGCGGGACCCGGACGGGCTGCTGGTGTGCTCGTCGGCCGGCGGCGGGCTGCGGCTGGCCGTCGTCGGCTACGAGCGCCTGGTCACGGCGCAGGCCGGGCACCGGGTCGGCCTGTCGGCCGGGTCGCGGGTCGTGCACGTCGCCGCGGGCCGCCTCGACCGGGCCGGGCTCGCCGAACTGCGCGCCGCCCGGCCGGACGTGGTGCTGCTGGTCGGCGGGACCGACGGCGGCGACACCGAGACGATCACCCACAACGCGACCCGGCTCGCCAACGCCCGGTGGCGGGTGCCGACGGTGCTGGCCGGCAACGCCGACTGCCGCCAGCAGCTCGCGGACCTGCTGGCCGGGGCGGGCGTGCCGGTCGTCGCGGTCGACAACGTGCTGCCCGCGATCGGGGTCCTCGACCCGGGTCCGGCCCGCGCCGCCATCCGGCAGGTGTTCCTGCAGCACGTCATCGGGGGCAAGAAGCTGTCCCGGGGGCCGCGCTTCGCGTCGCTGGTGAAGGCGGCGACGCCGGACGCGGTGCTGTCGGGCGTGGAGCTGCTCGCGGCCCGCAGCGCCGAGGACCTGCTGGTCGTGGACATCGGCGGGGCGACGACCGACGTGTACTCGGTGCTCACCCCGGATGCCGAACAGCTCGCCGGGGTGCGCGACGAGGTCGCGGGGGTGCTCTGGGCGGCCCGTACCGTCGAGGGTGATCTGGGTATGCGCTGGTCCGCGCCCGGGGTGGTGGCCGCCGCCGCCCTGGAGAAGATCGTCGGGCCGGACGAGGCGCCCGCGCTGGAACTCGCCGCGGCCGCCCGCGCCGAGCACCCGGGATACGTCGCCGACGACGGTGTCGAGAAGGCCGTGGACCGGCGACTGGCCGAACTGGCCGTCATGGTCGCGCTGCGCCGCCACGCCCGCGGCGAGGCCGTCGTGGCGGGCGGCCCGCGCCGTGGCGGCCGTGACCTGCGGGCGGTGCGCACCGTCATCGGGTCCGGCGGGGTGCTGCGGCACAGCCCGCCGCAGGTCGCCGAAGCGGTGCTCGGCGCGGGCCTGGGCGACACCGCGGGCGGGTGGGCGCTGCCGAGGGCGGCCCGCACGGTCGTCGACGCGTCCTACATTCTGGCCGCGGCCGGACTCCTGTCGGTCGAACATCCCGACGCCGCGGCCGCGCTGCTCGCCGCTGAACTGGGCTGATGTCCTGAACTGCGGTGCTCGTCACGGTCGGTGACCACATCGTGAAATTGACCGTGCGCGGCCGCGCCGGTACCGTCGTGAGGTCCTCCACCGTGCCTGCCGCCGTTCCCTGGCGGGCGTCGCCGATCCGGCGGCCGGGCGCGGCAGGCGGCAGCACCGATCAGTAGAAAACGATCGGCCCCCGGTTCAGGCGCCGGAAGCCGATCGGCCCGAAGGTCGGCTGGTGCCGCCGTAGGAGTTGGGAGTGCGGGGCGCGGTCTTCTCGACCGCGCCCCGGCCTTTTCCCGCCCCCACCCCAAGATCGCGACGATCTTGCGCGAGCTGTGGGGACGACACGCCCGTATCCGGCAATTAGGCAACCGTTCGCGCAAGATCGTCGCGATCTTGGGGTGAGGTTGGGGCAGCGGGGTGGCGGCGGGCGGCATGTGTAGCCTTGCAGCGGCACCCGGGCGGCGATCTTGGCGTGGGTGGTATACGTGCGCGCGCGGCGGCGAAAGATTGGTGACGTGGTGACTGTGCAGACCCTCGCTCCGGCGGACGGCCAGACCGGCCCGGACGGTGTGGCCGGTGGGGCGGCCGTTGGGCGTGGGCCGCTGCGGCTGCCCGTCGCGCTGGTCCTGGCGGTTCTTGCCGGGGTGGCGCTGCTGGTGGCGTTTCCGCTGTACGGGCTGTGGTGGACCGCTCCGGTCGGGGTGGCGCTGCTGGCCGTGGCGGTGCGGGGGCGGCGGCTGCGGGCTGGGTTCGGGCTCGGGCTGGTGGCCGGGGCGGTGTTCTTCGGGCCGCTGCTGGCGTGGACGAACATGCACGTCGGGTACACGCCGTGGATCCTGCTCACGCTGTTCCAGGCGACCTACCTCGGGCTGCTCGGGATGGCGCTGGCGTGGATCAGCGGGCTCGCCGGGAAGCGGCCGTGGGTGTGGCCGGTGGGCATCGCGCTGCTGTGGGTCGCGCAGGAGGCGCTGCGGGACCGGGCGCCGTTCGGCGGGTTCCCGTGGGGGCGGCTCGCGTTCAGCCAGGCTGATGCCCCGACGCTGGCGCTGGCCGGATACGGCGGCGCGCCGCTGGTGACGTTCGCCGTCGCGGCGGCCGGCGGGCTGCTGGCGTACGCCGTCGGCGAACTGGTCGCCGCGCGGGCCTGGACGCGCGCCGCGGCCGCGACCGGCGGGGCGCTCGCGGTCATGCTGGTCGGGCTGGTCCTGCCCGGCACGACCCCGGCCGGGCCGGTGGTCAGCGTCGCGGTCGTGCAGGGCAACGTGCCGCGCCTGGGCCTGGACTTCAACGCCCAGCGGCAGGCCGTGCTCAACAACCACGTCGCCGCGACCGTCGCCCTGGCCGAGCGGGTCCGCGCCGGGCAGGCCAAGCAGCCCGACCTCGTGGTATGGCCGGAGAACGCCTCCGACATAGACCCCCTGCGCAACCCGAGCGCCGCCGGCGCGATCAACACCGCCGCGCAGGCGATCGGCGCGCCGATCCTGGTCGGAGCGGTGCTGTCCGGCCCGGGGGAGGGCGAGTCCCGCAACGCGGGAATCGTCTGGCCGACCGACCTCGCGCCCGGCACGCAGCCGCAGCAGATGTACCTCAAGCAGCACCCGGTGCCGTTCGCCGAGTACCTGCCGCTGCGACCGATCGTCGAGCCGATCGCGCAGGCGATCACCAACCAGGCCAAGCTGCTGCGCACCGACTTCGTCGCCGGCACCGCGCCCGGCGTGCTGACCCTCGGCCCGGCGAAGGTCGGCGACGTGATCTGCTTCGAGGTCGCCTACGACGACGTCGTACGCGACACCGTGCTGGCCGGGGCGCAGCTGCTCGCGGTGCAGACCAACAACGCCACGTTCGACGAGTCCGAGGCGATGCAGCAGATGGCCATGGTGCGGCTGCGGGCCGTCGAGCACGGCCGCGACAGCCTCATGGCCTCGACTGTCGGTGTGTCCGGATTTGTAACTGCCGACGGAAATGTGCATGATGCTACTGGTTTCAATACCGAAGCGGTGATCGTGCGTGACCTGCGCCTCGGCTCCGGCACCACGCCGGCGACGCGGCTCGGGGCGTGGCCGGAGTACCTGCTGACGGCCGCGGCGCTCGCGTTGCTGGTCGCGGCGGGCGTGGCGCGCAGGCGCCGGACCGCGCCGGTGGAGGAGACTGGACAGACGGCAGCGGCATAGTGGAGGCCCCGGTGAGCGGCAACGAGGCGGAGATCGGGTACCCCGGCGTGGGCCGGGTCGTGGTGATCATCCCGACGTACAACGAGTCGGAGAACGTGCGCCTGATCGTGCCCCGGGTGCGCCAGGCCACGCCCGACGTCGACATCCTCGTCGCCGACGACAACAGCCCCGACGGCACCGGTGCGATCGCCGACGAGATGGCCGCCGCCGACGACCACGTCAAGGTTCTGCACCGGCCCGGCAAGCAGGGCCTGGGCGCGGCGTACATCGCGGGCTTCGACTGGGCCCACGAGCACGGCTACGACGCCGTCGTCGAGATGGACGCCGACGGCTCGCACGCCCCCGAGGAGCTGCCCCGGCTGCTGGACGCGCTGCGCGGCGCGGACGCGGTCATCGGCTCGCGCTGGGTACGCGGCGGCAAGGTGATCAACTGGCCGGTGCGGCGGCTCATCCTGTCGCGCGGGGCGAACTTCTACACCCGCATCGTGATGGGCATGGGCGTCAAGGACGCCACCGGCGGCTACCGCGCCTACCGGCTGCCCGTCCTGCGCAAGATCGACGTCGAGACGGTGACCTCGCGCGGCTACAGCTTCCAGGTCGAGCTGACCCATCGCACCCACCGGCAGGGCTTCCGCATCGTGGAGGTGCCGATCACGTTCGCCGAGCGCGAGCACGGCGTGTCCAAGATGAGCGGCTCCATCATCAAGGAGGCGCTGTGGAAGGTCACGGTGTGGGGTGCGCAGTCCCGCCGCGACTCGGTGCGGCGTATGTTCAAGCCGAGTGACCGCTGGCCGTGACCCCGTGCCGGCTCGACCGGCTGGAGGTGACCGGATGCGCAAGCTGCGGTGGGTGCCGCTGGCCGTGCTGCTGCTCGGCGTGGTGGAGTTCGCCGTCTTCTGGGGCGTGAGCCGTGTGCTCGGCCTGGGCCTGACCCTGCTGCTCGCGATCGGCCTGATGCTGCTGGGCGTGGTGCTGCTGCGCCGGGAGGGGCTGTCGGCATGGCGGCGGCTGCGTGAGGCGCGGCTGGCCGGGCAGGCCCGCGGTGATCAGGCCGTCGACGGGGTGGTCGGGCTGATCGCGGCCCTGCTGCTGGTCATTCCAGGCCTGTTGACCGCGGCCGTCGGGCTGCTGCTGCTGATCCCGCCGGTGCGTCGGCTGGCCCGCGGGCGAGTGCGCGCGGCGACGGAGAAGCGCATCCCGGCGTCGGCCGCCAACAGCGTGTTCGGGCCCAGGCGGGTCCGGGTCAGCACGCCGCACGATCCGCACCACCAGCCGCAGGCGCAGCAGCCGCCCACGGCCGGACGCCCCGGGCCGAGCGAGGTCATCGAGGGCGAGATCGTCGACTGAGCACGAAAATGCCCGCCCCGGAGATCGGGGCGGGCATTTTCGTGTCGGCTCAGCGGCCGCGTCTGGTGCGCACGTCGGCCAGGCGCTCGTTGAGGATGTCGTCGAGTTCGGTCATGGAACGCCGCTCCAGCAGCATGTCCCAGTGGGTACGCGGAGGCTTGACCTTCTTCTCCTCCGGCTCGGTGCCGTCGACCAGGCGCGCCACGCTCCCGTCGAACTTGCACTCCCAGATGGCGGGCACTTCGGCTTCGACCGCGAACGGCACCTCGAAGCGGTGGCCCTGGGCGCACTGGAACTCGCGCATCTGACGCGGCGCGAGTTCGGTGTTGCGCTCGGACTCGTAGCTGACGGCCCCCAGGCGGCTTCCCCGCAGCATCCGATCGCCCATGTCAGCTCCTCAGCAGTCGATTGGCTTCCGGGTGATGCAACGACCCGGACGGCGCGACGATTCCCTGCCGTGACCCACGCCGCTGCCGCGCCCGATTCCGGAGAGCTCCTCATGTGTGCCCAGGCGGCGCGATATCGTCCGATTGGACCACTTTTGCGGGGTACATCACATCCGGGGGTAACGCGATGGCCACCACGGCGGTGCCGGCATCGGGCAAACCGGTCAAAACCTGGCTCGGGCACCCCGGTGGCCTGGTCGTGCTGTTCCTCACCGAGATGTGGGAGCGGTTCAGCTTCTACGGCATGCGGGCCATCCTCACCCTGTTCCTGGCCACCGAACTGACCGACGGCGGCTTCGGCATGGACGACGTCGCCGCCGCCTCGCTGTACTCCATCTACAACTCGATGGTGTACTTCATGGCCCTGCCCGGCGGCTGGATCGCCGACCGGATCATGGGCACCCGCCGCAGCGTGCTGTGGGGCGGCATCATCATCGCGCTGGGCCACTACTCCCTGGCCTTCTCCGCCCGGTCCATGTTCTACCTCGGCCTGGTGCTCATCGTGCTCGGCACCGGCCTGCTCAAACCCAACATCTCGGCCATGGTCGGCGAGCTGTACGACAAGCACCCGGAGATGCACGAGTCCCGCCGCGACGCCGGCTTCACGCTGTTCTACCTCGGCATCAACCTGGGCGCGTTCATCGCCCCGCTGCTGACCGGCATCTTCGCCGCCCGCAAGGACTGGCACGTGGCGTTCGGCATCGCCGCGGTCGGCATGACCATCGCCGTGATCCAGTACGTGCTCGGCTACCGGCGGCTCGAAGGCGTCGGCCTCAAGGCGCACAAGCCCCTGCAGCACCACGAGCGCAACAAGATCCTGAAGATCGCCGCAGTGTGCCTGGCCGTCGTGGTCGTGCTGCTGGCGATCGACGTCGCCGCGGGCACCTTCAAGGCCGACCACGTCAAGAACGCGCTCACCGTCCTGGCGCTGGTCGTGCCGGCGCTGTACTTCATCATGATGTTCCGCGACCGCAGCCTCACCCACCAGGAGCGCTCCCGGGTCAGTGCCTACGTGTGGATCTTCATTGGCGCGGCGCTGTTCTGGATGATCTACGACCAGGCCGGCAGCCTGGTCAACCTGTTCACCAACGAGAAGGTCGACCGGCAGGTCGGCAGCTTCGAGATCCCCACCGCCTGGTTCCAGTCCGTCAACCCGGTGCTGATCCTGCTGCTCGCGCCCGTGTTCGCGTGGATGTGGACCAAACTCGACCGCCGCCAGCCCGGCACCCCGGTCAAGTTCTCCCTCGCCCTGCTCGGCATCGGCCTGTCGTTCCTGGTCATGGGTGCCGCGGGCGCGGCCGCCGCGCGCGGGCTGATCTCACCCTGGTGGATCGTGCTGGTGTACTTCATCCAGACCTGCGCCGAGCTGCTGCTGTCCCCGGTCGGGCTGTCCGTCACCACCAAACTCGCCCCGCTGCGCTACGCCAGCCAGGTGATGGGCCTGTGGTTCCTGGCCACCGCCGCCGGCAACGCCCTCAACACCTGGGTGACGCCGCTGAGCGGCAAACTGTCCGACGCCGCGTACTACGGCAGCCTCGGCGTGCTGGCGATCATCGTGGGCGTCTGCTTCTGGTTCGGCGCCCGCCGGATCGGCGACCTGATGTCCGGCGTGCACTGAGAGGCGACACCGATGACCATCCTTGCCGACACCATCACCGTCGAGCAGCTGCGCGACGACGTCACCTCGCTTGCCGGGCGGTGCCTGTGCGACCCGGTGACCGAGCTGTTCGGTCCGCTGCTGGAGGTCCAGGAACGGGTCTTCAACCGGCTGGAGAACGATCCCGAACCCGACCACGCGAACGACCTGTACCTGCTCGCGGCGCTGGTGTCCGGGATGCTCGCCAAGGCCCACCACGACCTCGACCGCGAGCACCAGGCGATGTCGCTGGCCCGGATGGCGTACGTGTGCGCCGACAACATCGGCCACCACGGGCTGCGGGCGTGGAGCCGGGGGCTGCAGAGCCTGCTGGCGTACTCGGCGGGCCGGCCGCAGGAGGCCGCCGCGTTCGCCGACTGCGGCGCGCGGATCGCCGACGGGCAGCACGGCTCGGTGACCTCGTGGCTGGCCTGCTCCCAGGCCCGCGCGCTGGCTCGGCTCGGCGCGGCCGAACCGGCCCGGCTGGCCCTGGTGCGCGCCGACGACATGCGCGAGCACCACGTGCACGACGACCTCGACGCGATCGGCGGGATCTTCTGGTTCGCACCTCCCCGCCACCACCACTACGCCGCCGACGCCTACGCCTGCCTGCCCGGCCAGAACGAACGCGCCGTGCACGAGGCCACCCGGTCCATCGCCCTGTACGCCGCCGCTCCGCCCGAGCAGCGCTCCTTCGGCGACGAGGCGGGCGCGCGCTGCGTTCTCGCGCTGACCCGGGTGTGGGCCGGGGACGCGGCCGCGGCCCGCGACACGCTCGGGCCGGTGCTGCGCCTGGACCTGCCGCGGCGTACCGCCGAGGTGATGGCCGGGGTCAACCGGGTCGGCGACGCGCTGCGCGACTCCCGTTTCACCGACGTGCCCGAGGCCCGCGACCTGCGCGCCCAGATCGAATGGTTCGCCCAGCGCCCCGCGTCGGCGCTGGCCAGCTGACCACAGGTCAGGCCCCCGGCGGGGCGTCGGACACGCACGGCCGCGCGGCATCCTGACCGGCGCGCGGTGCCGCTCGTCAGGCCGGCCGGCGCGCGGTCAGGCAGGGCCGGGCCAGGCCGCGGTCAGCTTCACGACCGTGGCGTGGGCCTGGGCGACGATCTCGGTGTCCGTGCGGGCGGGATGGTGCAGGGCGGCCGCGGCGTCACCCGCTGCCAGCAGCGCCAGCGTCGGCTGCCCGAGACCGCCGGTCAGGTCGGCCCACTCGCACCAGGTGGGCGCGTCCTCGCCCCACCACAGGTAGCCGCCGGGGGAGACCGGCCAGAACCGCTCCGGATACCGCAGCAGCACCTTCTCGGCCCGGCCGGTGCCGATCCGGGCCAGCGCCGCCCGGTGCCCGGTGGGCAGGCTCACCGCCAGGTCCGCGAGCACCGCCAGGGGCAGCGCGAGCACGGCCCGGTCGGCGTGCAGCGCGCCCCACCGCCCGGACACGGTCACGCCGTCCGGGTCGTGGCGAACCTCGGTCACCGGACGGTCGAGGGCGATGTCCAGCCCGGCCGCCAGGTGGGCCACGACCGCGCCCAGGCCGCCGGGCAGCCAGCGGTCGCCCTCGCCGACCCCCGGCTCGCCGAACGCGCCCCGGGCCGATGCCAGCCGCGGGTCCAGCCCGGATTCCAGCACCACCCCGGCCTCCACGGCGTACGCCAGCAGCCGCCGGGCCGAGTCGTCGAGCGTGGCGCCGTGGGCGGCGATCACGTCGGCCACGGGGCGGTCCGCGTCCGCGGTCAGCGCCTGCGCGGCGGCCGACAGCGCGTCGAGGGCCTCGGGCGCGCCGTGGACCGGCCCGGACGCCGACAGGGTCAGCGGATTCGCGAAGTCCGTCGCGACGGTCGGCAGATCCCACGCGCGGGCCAGGGCGGCCAGGGTGTTGCCGGGATACTGCTGCAGCCAGGCGGCGCCCAGGTCGGCGGCGACCCCACCCAGGTCCACCGTGTGCACCCGCCCGCCGACGCGCCCGCGCGCCTCCACGATCCGCACCCGGCGGCCGTGGCGGCGCAGCTCACGAGCCGCGGCCAGGCCCGCGACGCCAGCGCCGACGACGGTGACCAGTTCGCCGGGGCGGCCCGTGGCGAGCAGGTGCCCGGCGGCGGTCAGGCCCGACTCGTACGCGCCGTGCACCATCGCCGGGCGGGTCGGGTGCACGCCCTCCCCGGCCAGCACGAGCCGGTCCGACACCGGCGCGGCCAGCCGGGCCCGGTCCGCGCCGGTCCCGCCGAGCAGCAGGCCCGTCCACGCGCCGCGCGACCAGGGGTCGGCGCTCCAGCGCGACACCGCCCACGCGACCGGCCGCGGCTGACGCACGTCAGCCCAGCGTCAGCCAGGTGATGCCCAGCTCCCGCAACCGGGCGCGCTCGGCGTCCGACAGCGGTGTCCGCCCGGTGACGCGGCGCAGCAGCCCGGCGCGGTCCACGCCCAGCTCCCGCGCCGCCCGTGGTGCCGCCAGGCCGAACAGCAGGCCCTCGACGACCCCGGCGGCCTGCGCGGTCAGCCACGGCGCGACACCGAGGGCGTCGGCCAGGTCGAGGCCGTGCACGGCCAGCTCCACGACCCGGGTGACCTGGAAGTCGGTCAGCCGCATCGGGTCACCGTGGCGAGTGGTGACCAGCCGCGACCCCGAAACCCCGGCGACCCGGGCGACGACCTGCGCGGACATCTGCTCGAACCAGTCGATCAGCTCCGCCGGGGTGCGCTGCTCGGCGTACTCCTGCGCGGTGTCGACCCGCTGCCGGTCGGTCGCCGGGCTGAACCGCTCGTCGGGGGAGTAGTAGCGGGCCGTGTCGACCGGCGGCCCCGCCGGCGCGGGCGCGTCGAGCATCGCCAGGGTGCGCGACAGCGCGATCGCGGCATGCGCGAACTCGCCGCGCACCGTCCACGGCGGGCAGCACGTCGGCCGGTCCAGGTCCGCGACGGGGGCCGTGCGCAGCGCGGCGACCAGCGCGGCCGACTCGGCCGCGACCGCCGCGCCGACGGTGGTCTCGTCCGGGATCAACGAGGTGACCCGGAACCGCTCGGCGACCGCGACGGTGCCGTCGTCGACCGTGAAGTCCGGCTGCCCCAGGTATTCGCGCAGCTGCGGCGAGTGCCAGAAGTCCTCGTGCGCGGCCCGCCAGTCCGCGACGGTGGTGTAGCCCTCGCCCTCGTCGATCGCGTGTGCGAGGTCGATCTCGCCGACCGGCACCTGCCGCACCTCGGTGACCTCGAGGATCGCGACCGGCTGCCCGCCGGAGTCGATCAGGGTCGACCGGTGGCCGGGCAGCGGCAGCGGCTCGCCGTCGACCTCGTACCCGATCAGCAGCCCCGTCGTGGAGGTCTTGCTCCCGTCCAGCACCGCCGCCACGAGCTTGTCGCGCAGCGGCCCCGGAAATCCCAGTTCGTAATCGCCCAGCGAGTCGTAGACCACGCCGCCAGCCTAGATCAAGTGTCGACCGCGTCTGCCGGGACGGGCCGTCACCGCGACCCGGTCGCGCAGCGGCGCGTTATCGGCTTGACTCTCACGTAACGGGAGACTCGAACCTGGTTCTCGGAAGGGAGAGAACCGTGGCTTACACCGTGGGCAAGGTCGCCGAACTCGCCGGCGTGACCGTCCGGACGCTGCACCACTACGACGAGATCGGCCTGCTGTCGCCCAGCGAGCGCTCGGCCACCGGCTACCGCCGGTACGTCGACGCCGACCTGGAGCGGCTGCAGCAGATCCTGTACTACCGGGAGCTGCAGTTCTCGCTGGAAGAGATCGCGGCCATCCTCGACGATCCGCAGTCCGACGCGACGGCGCACCTGCGCCGCCAGCACGAACTGCTGACCGGGCGCATCAAACGAATGCAGGAGATGGTCACCGCGATCGAGTTCGCGATGGAGGCGAGCAAAGTGGGAATCAACCTCACCCCCGAGGAGCGCTTCGAGGTCTTCGGGGACTTCAACCCCGACGACTACACGGAGGAGGTGGAGCAGCGCTGGGGCGGTACGGACGCCTATAAGGAGTCCAGCCGGCGCACCGCCCGCTACACCAAGGACGACTGGCTGCGTAACAAGCAGGAGAACGAGGACTGGGGCCGCCGCTTCACCGCCCTGATGGACTCCGGCGCGCCCGCCGAGGGCCCCGAGGCGATGGACCTGGCCGAGGAGCACCGTCAGCTGATCAGCCGCTGGTTCTACGAGTGCAGCTACGAGATCCACACCGGCCTGGCCGACATGTACCTCGCCGACGACCGCTTCACCGCCACCTACGAGGCGATCAAGCCGGGCATGACCCAGTACCTCCACGACGCGATCCACGCCAACGCCGTGGCCCGCGCCTAAGACATCACGACGATCTTGCGTGTACGGCGGGTAAACCCCGGCGGGGCGAACCCGCGACAGTTCACGCAAGATCGTCGTGATCTCTGGTCAGGTCGTGGTCTTGATGTGGGTATCGGGGCCCGGGTAGAGGATTCCCTCGTGCTGGTCGTCCTCCCAGCGGACCGTGTACGGCGGGCTGCCGTCCTCGTGCGGCACCGCGGTGATCACCCCGATTCTGCGGTGGTCCCCGACGTGCGTGCCCTCGACGACGATGGTGTCGCCGACCTTTGCCTTCATGGCCTCCACCTCCTCGTCCATTGTCCGGACGAATCGGGGTCGGATGCACGTTTCGGGCAACCACGGCCCGCGTCGGCTGTGCCAGACTCCAGGCCATGGCCGTGTCCCTGGTGTACGAGACGCACTCGCCGACGCTGGACAACGAGGCCGGTATCGCGACCGGGTGGCTGCCCGGGCAGCTGTCGCCCACCGGGCTGAAAAGGGCCGCGGAGCTGGGCGAACGCCGTCGCGGCGAGCGGCTGGACCTGGTCGTCAGCTCGGATCTGCACCGGGCGGTGCAGACCGCGCGGATCGCGTTCGGTGGCAGCGGGGTCGAGCACCGCACCGATCCGCGCCTGCGGGAGATCAACTACGGGGAGCTCAACGGTATGCCGGTGGCGCGGCTGGACGCCGAGCGGGCCCACCGCGTCGACGTGCCGTTTCCGGGCGGGGAGTCCTACCGGCAGGTCGTGGAGCGCACCGCGGACCTGCTGGAGGAGCTGGCCGCCGACCACGACGGGCGACGGGTGCTGCTGGTGACGCACGCGGCCAACCGGTACGCCCTGGCCGTGCTGCTGGGCGGTGCGGACCTGGCCGAGCGGGTCGGCGCGCCGTTCACGTGGCAGCCGGGGTGGGAGTACACGCTGCCCGCGGGCTGGGTCAGGCCGGCGCCAGGACCCAGTGCAATGGGCTCTGCTCGGTGAAACCGGCCCGGCGCAGCACGTTCGCGCTGGCCTGGTTGTCGTACTCGAGGGTCGCCACGATCTGCCGCGCGCCGAGCTGGAACGCCAGCGCGACCAGCGCCGACGCGGCCTCCGCGGCGTAACCCCGGCCGCGCGCGGACTCGGCCAGGCCGTACCCGATCTCGACCGTGCCGGTGTCGTCGGGCGCGCCGTGGAAGCCCACGCCGCCCACCACCAGGCCGCTCGCGCGGACCTCGATCGTGTACGGCACCCACGGCCCGGCGGGCGCGCCCGCGCCCAGGTAGCCCCGGGCGGCGGCCTGGTCGCCCTCGAACGGGTAGTCGTCGGCCCAGCGCTGCTCACGCGGCGCGCCGTCGGCGATCCTCGCCGCCAGGATCGGGGTCAGGGGACGCAGCACCAGCCGCTCGGTCTCGATCACAAGTCCAGCAGCGTACCGGCGCGACGTACCCCCGTCTCGCCCACCGGGGACGAAACAGGCATCATGCCTCACATGACGTGGACCGCTCCCCAGATCACCCGCACCGACGAGCCGTACGCCGCCGACGAGCGCACCCTGCTGGACGGCCTCCTGGACCGCCACCGGGCCACCCTGCTGCACAAGTGCGCCGGGCTCACCGGGCAGCAACTCGTCACCGCGTCCGCGCCCCCGTCGACGCTGACCCTGCTCGGCCTGGTCCGGCACCTGGCCGACGTGGAGCGCACCTGGTTCCGCCGCCGGGTCCGCGGCGAGGCCGTCCCCGCGCTGTACGCCCACCCCGACGGCCGCCCCGGGGCCTCCTTCGACCTGGCCGACCCGGACCACGCCGCCGCCGACCTCGCCACGCTCGCCGCCGAGCAGCAGGCCTGCCGCGACGCCGTCGCCGCCGCCTCGCTGGACGACACCTTCACCCACGAGCGCCTCCACGAGACCATGACCCTGCGCTGGGTGTACCTGCACATGATCGAGGAGTACGCCCGCCACAACGGCCACGCCGACCTGATCCGCGAGGCCGTCGACGGTGTCACCGGCGAGTGAACCCGCCCGCTACGCTCGGAAGCGACCGCCAGAAGACCAGCTCAGGAGCCGTCGTCGTGTCCAGCGCCCCACCCGCCGAGACCTGGCGCGAGCGCCTGCACGCCGACTGCTCGCGCTGCTTCGCGCTGTGCTGCGTCGCGCCCGCGTTCGCCCGCTCCAGCGACTTCGCGATCGACAAACCCGCCGGCACCGCCTGCCCTAACCTGCGCGAGGACTTCCGCTGCGGCATCCACACCCAGCTGCGGGAGCGCGGCTTCGCCGGGTGCACCGTGTTCGACTGCTTCGGCGCGGGCCAGCAGGTCGCCCAGGTGACCTTCGGCGGCCGCGACTGGCGCGCCGCACCCGCCACGGCCCGGGACATGTTCGCCTCCTTCACGGTCATGCGGCACCTGCACGAGCTGCTGTACCTGCTGCACGAGGCGGTGTCGCTGCAGCCGGCCGGCTCGCTGGGCGCGGACCTGGCCCGGGTGCTGGCCCAGACCGAGCTGCTCACCGCCAGCACGCCCGCGGAACTGGCCGCCGTCGACGTCGACGCGCGCCGCCGCGAGGCCGCCGACCTGCTGCGCCAGACCAGCGCGGCGGTGCGCGGGCGCGGCGGGCCGCTCGGACCCGACCGGTCCGGGGCCGACCTGATGGGCGCGGACCTGCGGGATGTCGATCTGCGCCGGGGGAGCCTGCGCGGGACGTACCTGATCGGCGCCGACCTGCGCGGCGCGAACCTGCGCGGAGCCGATCTGCTGGGCGCGGACCTGCGCGGGGCGGACATCCGCGGCGCGGACCTCACCGGCTGCCTGTACCTGCTCCAGTCGCAGCTCGACGCGGCCCGCGGCGACCTCGGCACCCTGCTGCCGCCGACGCACACCCGCCCCGCCCACTGGCCCGCCACGCACACCGCCACCGGCGACGCGGGCAGCCGCGCCCGCCCGTCCCGCCCGGCGCGCAACCGCCCCGCCCGCCGCCGCTGAGCCCGGCGCGCGACCCGGCCGTTGCGCCCCCGCCAAACACCGAAGGCCGCGGCCCGGTCTGCGTGCCGCGCCTGCGCGTCGCACCGACCGGGGGAGCGCGGCAGCGTATGCCGAGGTCACGCGGTGTGGCGGTCACCGGCGGGCGAAGGCGGACATGTGTGGCTGTTCCGGCGGGTCCGGCAGCCGCTACCCTCAGTGTGTGGACCGCCGTGATCGCCGCAGTGCCGCGCCCCCGAGCGCGCGGCCGGGCCGCCGTGCGCTGGTGGCCCCGGACCTGACCGCGCTCGCCGGGCCGACCTCGGGGGTCGCGGTGCTGCCGCACCGGCTGTTCTGGCAGGCCGACCGCCGCGTCGAGCTGGACAACCCGCACCTGCTGCAGTGGATGTACGAGACGGTGCTGCGCGAGGCGAGCACCACCGAGGAGCTGCGGGCCTGGCTCGACGGGCCGACCCTGGTGCGGCTGTGGCCGCAGCTGTTCCTGCCGCGCGGGGTGCGCCAGGCGTGGGAGCAGCGGCACCCGGCGCTGCGCGCCGCCGACCGGCGGGCGATGACGGCCACCGGATGACGGTCGAGGAACTCCAGGTCGAGGTCGCGCGGATCGCGCTCGGTGTGGCACAGGCGCACGGGTTCGCCCTCGGCGGCGGGCACGCGCTCAACCTGTACGGCATCGTGCACCGCGCGACCGAGGACGTGGACCTGTTCACCGACGTCGACGGCGGGGTCCGCGCCGCCGGGGCACTGGTCGCCCGGGCGCTGGCCGCGGCCGGGCTGGACGTCGCGGCGTACGGCGACGACCTCGGCGAGGTCTTCGGCGGCCTCGACGACGAGCTCGTCGAGTTCCAGATCACGCGCGCCGACGCGGTGATGCGGCTGACCCTGGCCCGGTTCGACCGCAACCGGGGCACCGTCGTCATGGACATCGGCCCGGTGCTGCACGTCGAGGACGTGCTCGGCGGCAAGGTCGCCGCGCTGGCGACCCGGGCCGAGCCCCGCGACTACATCGACGTCGCGGGCGCGTTGCGCGACTACACCCGCGAGCAGCTCGTCGAGTTCGGCCTGCGGGCCGACCCGACCCTGTCCGACGAGGACTTCACCGCCGCCATGGCCCGCCTCGACCGCCTGTCCGACGACGTCTGGCAGCACCTCTACGGCCTGTCCCCGCAAGCCTGCGCCACCGTCCGCGCCGCCTTCACCACCTGGCCCCGCCCCTGACCCGAACGAAGGAAGGGCACCTTCACAACGCTCCGCGTTGTAGAAGGTGCCCTTCCCATCCCCACTCCCGGCGGGCGCCTGGTCACGGTGGGGGCGCCACAGCCCGTCTTGCGGCGGCCGTCTCCGGTCACGGCGCGCCGGGTATTCCGCGCGACCCGACGCGGGGCGGCCATTAGCCTCAGCCGGTGACCGACGATCTGCTGAACCGCCTCGAACGCTTCTACGACGCCGTGCCCCGCGACCGGACCGCCGTGGAACGGCACGGCGGCCTCGAACTGTTCCTGCGCCAGAACACGCCGTACCCGTTCTACGCCCGGCCGGTGCTCGGCGGGCCCGTCCCGACCGCGGCCGACATCGCCGCCGTACGCGCCCGCCAGCGCGAACTCGACGTGCCCGAGGCATTCGAGTGGGTTGACGAGACCACCCCAGGACTGCTGGCGCTGGCCGAAGCCTCCGGCTTGTCGGTGCTGCGCGCCCCGCTGCTCGTGCTCGACCCCGCCCGGCTGCCCGCCGACACCGGCGCGGCCCGCATCGTCGCCGCCGACGCCCCGGACGCCGCCGCCGACCTGGCGGCGATCGCCGCCGTCGCGCACGTCGGGTTCGGCTCTCCGGGCACTGCGTCCGGCGAGGCTGGGCCGGCCGAACGCGACGGCGCGCTGAACGTCCCCGACGGTGAAGCGCTGGCCCGGCAGCTCGCCGACATCCGCAGCGGCGTACGCGCCCACGCCGTCGCCGAGCTGCCCGGCCAGGGCGCGGCGGCCAGCGGTCTCTACCAGCGCGCAGGTGACGTCGCCGAGATCGTCGGAGTGGCCACGCTGCCCTCGGCGCGCCGCCGCGGCCTCGGCGGGGCCGTCACCGCGCTGCTCGCCCGCCACGCCCTCGACCAGGGCGCGGCGCTGGTGTTCCTGTCCGCGGCCTCGGAGGATGTGGCGCGGGTGTACGAGCGCCAGGGCTTCGTCCGCGTCGCCACCGCCTGCATCGCCGACCGCTGCTAATTCCATAGTCGATATCAGCAATCCCGACCTTTCGGTCGGGACGGTTCTTGCCTCACCGTAGCGTTGTCGCTTGGGTTTGGCGATGATCTCCCGTTTCTGTCCGCTGGTGCGGGATTGCGCCACCTGCCCGCCCACCCGGCCGCCTGGGCGGTCGGGTGGTGGCGCAGGTCTTACGGTCGGCTCCACGGGGGTTCGACGCTTGCGCGTCCTGGTCTCCGGCCACTCCGGTACCAGCCTTGACTGCCGCCGCCAGGGCGGCGAGGTTACGGGCCGACGCTCCGCGAGGAAAGGAAGGGCACCTTCCACAACGTATGGCGATGTGAAGGTGCCCTTCCTTTCACGTCGGGCAGGCGACGGAGGCCGTCGGTCAGATGGGTTCGACGCCGACGGGCAGCCGGGACCAGGCCGACTCCTCGTGTACGTAGGCCAGCAGCACCTCGCGCAGGGCGCGGGCGGCGTGGGTGGGCGTGACGTCGCGGCGGTGGGCCAGGGCGATGGTGCGCTGCACGCCCGGCGGGGCCAGGGGAGTGGACCGCAGCCGGGTGCGGCCCGACAGGACCAGGGACGGCACCAGCGCGACGCCCAGGCCCGCCTCGACGAAGCCGAGCACGGCGTCCATCTCGCCGCCCTCGATCGCGAACGTCGGCGTGAACCCGGCCCGGCGGCACGCCTCCAGGGTGGCGTCGCGCAGGTCGTAGCCCGGTCGGAACATGACCAGCGGCTGCCCGTCGAGCTCGGACAGGCTCAGCGCACCGGCCTCGGTCGGCGGGGGCAGCGTCGCCGAGGACGCGACGACCAGGCTCTCGCGCAGGATCGGCTCGGCCCGCAGCGCCGGGTCGGTGCCCTGGTCGGGCAGCACGATCAGGGCCAGGTCCAGGCCGCCGCGGGCGAGCTTGCCGACCAGGTCCTGCGAGCCGCCTTCTTCGAGCATGAGGCGTACGCCCGGGTAGCCCTCCTGGTAGCGGCGCAGCACCGGGGCGACGAGGCTGGTGCACAGGCTGGGCGTGGCGCCCAGGCGCAGCCGGCCGCGGCGCACCCCGATCAGCTCCTGCACCTCCAGCCGCGCGGTCTCGACGTCGGCGAGGATGCGCCGGGCGCGGGGCAGCAGCGCCTCCCCGGCCGGGGTGAGCATGATGTTGCCCCGCGAGCGGGTGAACAGCGGCGCGCCCAGCTCGGTCTCCAGGACGTGGATCTGCTTGCTGAGCGACGGCTGGGTCACCCCGGCCTGCTCGGCCGCCTGGGTGAAGTGCCGGGTGTCGGCGACCGCGACGAAGTACTTGAGCTGCTGCAGCTGCATGCTCATAGGTTAGGGCTATCGAAATCGCTTCGGCCATGCCCCCGGGTGCCGGAAAGTCCGTTCATGCTGGCAGTGAGGTTGGCCACGTGCTGAGGGAAACGTCACAGGGTGTCCAGTGGGTGGGACCACGTCCGCGCTGCTGAAGGTGATCTTTCAGCACGCGTTCAGGTGTGCAGGAGGTTTCCAGATAGTCACCGGCTATGGACACAGCGGCTCCCATGCATTGGACGCCTGATCCACTTCGCCCTAGCCTCCGAGGCGTGGCAGTAGCGAATCAGACCCTCTCCCGACCTGGACTTTTCCGTTCCTCGGTCGGCCTCAAGGTCATCATGGCGATCTCGGGCGCGGCACTCGTGCTGTTCCTGCTCGCGCACATGATCGGCAACCTCAAGATCTTCTTCGGCGCGGAGGCGTTCGACCACTACGCGCACTGGCTGCGCGAGATCGGCGAGCCGCTCCTGCCGTACTCGGGCTTCCTGTGGATCCAGCGGGTCGGCCTGCTGGCCGCGCTGGGCCTGCACATCTGGTCGGCGGCAGTGCTGACGATCCGCGCCCGCAAGGCCCGCCCGGTCAAGTACGCCCACCGCAAGCCGGTCCAGGGCAGCTACGCCGCACGCACCATGCGCTGGGGCGGGGTGATCGTCTTCTTCTTCGTGGTCTACCACATCCTGGACCTGACGACCCGGACGTTCAACCCGGTCGCCGACACCGCCCAGGCCAACGCCGCCGTCGTGCAGGGCTTCGCCCCCGAGCGCTGGTACGTCACCGCCTTCTACGTCCTGGCCGTGGTCACGCTCGGGTTCCACCTGCGCCACGGCATCTGGAGCGGGCTGCAGACCCTCGGTGTCAGCAACGCCCGCCGCGAGCGCGTGCTGAAGGGCACCGCGTTCGCCGTCGCCTTCGTCACCTGCGCGGGCTTCCTCGCCGTTCCGTTCGCCGTACTCACAGGGTTGGTGAAATGACCATGACGGACTACTACACCCTCGGTGACCCGGTCGCCGACACCAAGGCGCCCGACGGCCCGATCGAGACCCGCTGGGAGCGCCGCCGCTTCGGCGCGAAGCTGGTCAACCCGGCCAACAAGCGCAAGCTGACGGTCATCGTGGTCGGCACCGGCCTGGCCGGCGGCAGCGCGGCGGCGACCCTGGGCGAGCTGGGCTACCAGGTCAAGTCGTACTGCTACCAGGACTCCCCGCGCCGTGCGCACTCCATCGCGGCGCAGGGCGGCATCAACGCCGCCAAGAACTACCGCAACGACGGCGACTCGGTGCACCGGCTGTTCTACGACACCGTCAAGGGCGGCGACTTCCGTAGCCGCGAGTCCAACGTGCACCGCCTGGCGCAGATCTCCGTGCAGATCATCGATCAGTGCGTGGCGCAGGGCGTCCCGTTCGCCCGTGAGTACGGCGGCCTGCTCGACACCCGCTCCTTCGGCGGCGCGCAGGTCTCCCGGACCTTCTACGCCCGCGGCCAAACGGGCCAGCAGCTGCTGCTCGGCGCGTACCAGGCGCTGGAGCGCCAGATCGCGGCCGGCACCGTGACGATGCACGACCGGCACGAGATGCTCGAACTGATCATCGTGGACGGCCGGGCCCGCGGCATCGTGGTCCGCGACCTGGTCACCGGCGAGATCAGCACCGAGTTCGCCGACGCGGTCGTGCTCGCCTCCGGCGGGTACGGCAACGTGTTCTTCCTGTCCACCAACGCCAAGGGCTGCAACGTCACCGCCTCGTGGCGGGCGCACCGCAAGGGCGCGCTGTTCGCCAACCCGTGCTACACGCAGATCCACCCGACGTGTATCCCGGTCTCCGGCGACCACCAGTCGAAGCTGACCTTGATGTCGGAGTCGCTGCGCAACGACGGCCGGGTGTGGGTGCCCAAGGCCAAGGGCGACAACCGGGTCCCGGCCGACATCCCCGAGGACGAGCGCGACTACTACCTGGAGCGCATCTACCCGGCGTTCGGCAACCTGGTGCCGCGCGACATCGCCTCGCGCGCCGCGAAGAACGTCTGCGACGAGGGCCGCGGCGTCGGCCCCGGCGGCCTGGGCGTCTACCTGGACTTCGCCGCCGCGATCGGCCGCCTGGGCCGCGACGCGGTCGAGGCCAAGTACGGCAACCTGTTCGAGATGTACCAGCGCATCACCGGCGAGGACCCGTACACCACGCCGATGCGCATCTACCCGGCCGTGCACTACACCATGGGCGGCCTGTGGGTGGACTACGACCTGCAGTCGACGATCCCCGGCCTGTTCGTGATCGGCGAGGCGAACTTCTCCGACCACGGCGCGAACCGCCTGGGCGCGTCCGCGCTGATGCAGGGCCTGGCCGACGGCTACTTCGTGCTCCCGAACACCATCGGCGACTACCTGGCCGCGGGCCCGTTCCCGAAGCTGGACGCCGAGAACGCCGAGGTGGCCGAGGCGCGCAAGCTGGTCGAGGACCGCATCGAGAAGCTGCTGTCGATCAACGGTGACCGCACCGTCGACTCGTTCCACCGCGAGCTGGGCCGCATCATGTGGGAGTACTGCGGCATGGAGCGCACCGACGCGGGCCTGCGCAAGGCGATCAGCGAGATCCGCGAGCTGAAGGCCGAGTTCTGGCAGCGGGCCAAGGTGCCCGGCGACGGCGAGGGCCTCAACCAGTCCCTGGAGCGGGCCGGCCGGGTGGCCGACTTCTTCGAGCTGGCGGAGCTGATGTGCATCGACGCGCTGCACCGCGAGGAGTCCTGCGGCGGCCACTTCCGCGCCGAGAGCCAGACCGAGGAGGGCGAGGCGCAGCGCGACGACGACACGTTCAGCTACGTCGCGGCCTGGGAGTTCGGCGGCGACACGCCGGTCCTCCACAAGGAGGACCTGACCTTCGAGTACGTACACCCGAGCCAGCGGAGCTACAAGTGACCGAGAAGCTGATGAGCCTGAAGCTGCGCATCTGGCGGCAGGCCGACGCGGCGGACAAGGGCAGCATGGTGACGTACCAGCTGCAGAACGTCTCCCCGGACATGTCGTTCCTGGAGATGCTCGACGTGCTCAACGAGCGCCTGACGCTCGACGGCGAGGACCCGGTCGCGTTCGACCACGACTGCCGCGAGGGCATCTGCGGCGCGTGCAGCCTGGTCATCAACGGTGTGCCGCACGGCCCGGAGAAGGCGACCACGACCTGCCAGCTGCACATGCGGCACTTCAACGACGGCGAGACGATCGACATCGAGCCGTGGCGGGCCGCCGCGTTCCCGGTCGTGAAGGACCTGGTCGTGGACCGCCGCGCCTTCGACAAGATCATCCAGGCGGGCGGGTACATCTCCGCGCCGACCGGCTCCGCGCCGGACGCGCACGCGACCCCGGTGCCCAAGGCCGACGCCGACCTCGCCTTCGAGGCCGCGACCTGCATCGGCTGCGGCGCGTGCGTCGCGGCGTGCCCGAACGGCTCCGGCATGCTGTTCACCGCCGCGAAGATCACCCACCTGGGCCTGCTCCCGCAGGGCCAGCCCGAGCGCGACACCCGCGTCATCGACATGATCAACGCGCATGACGAGGCCGGCTTCGGCGGCTGCACCAACACCGGCGAGTGCACCTCGGTCTGCCCCAAGGGCATCCCCCTGGAGACCATCGCCCGCCTCAACAAGGACTACCGCCAGGCCCTGCGCGCCTCCAGCTGAGGTCTCGAACGAAGGAAGGGCACCTTCTTAACGGACGTCCGTCAAGAAGGTGCCCTTCCTTCGTTCTCCGCCTGCGGCGGCGGGGCGGGGCGGTCAGCGGGTGGTGAGCCAGAGTGTCCAGCCGAGCAGGCCGAGTAGCAGCAGCCCGCCCGCGCGGCGGGTGTGCAGGAACGCGATCGGGGCCCACCACAGCGGCCACACCGGGTTCTGCGCAGACGGCTCGGCGGGCACCGGCCGGTTGAACGCCGCGACCGCCTTGACCAGCAGCGGGATCGCGAACACCACCAGCAGCGCGGGCCACGGCAGCGCCCGCACCGCCACCAGCACCGCGACGCCCACATAGAACGCGACCATCATCGCCTGGGTCAGCCGCTTGGCGGCCCGCTCGCCGATCAGCACCGGGAACGTCCGCGTGCCGGCCGGGCCGTCGTATGGCAGCTTGTCGATGTGCTTGGCCATCAGCACCGTCGTCGGCAGCAGCGCGTACACCGTCGCCGCGGCCACCACCTGCCACGGCAGCGTGCCGGTGCCCGCGTAGTACACCCCGCCGACCATCAGCGGACCCCACGTGATCAGCACGTCCAGCTCGCCCAGCCCGATCTTCTTCAACCGCAGCGGCGGCGCCGTGTACGCGTACGACAGGATCAGCCCGCCGACCGCGAACGCGACGATCCACCAGTCCTGCCGCACCACCAGCGTCGCCATGATCGCCAGATCGATCACCTGGCAGAGCAGGATGCCCACCACCAGCTGCTTCTTGGTGACCAGCCCGGCCAGGATCGGATGCGGGGCGTACAGCGCCCGGGGATAGTCGGCCGTGTCGCTGCCGACCTCGGTGTCGGCGAGGTCGTTCATGAGGTTGTTCGCCAGATGCGCCACGACGATGCCGACCACGGCCAGGGTCACGTTGAGCCAGTCGACCGTTGCGTCGGACACTGCGGCCAGCAGGACCGCCAGCAAGCCCGAGGTCAGCGTCATCGGCAGCACCCCCGCCCGGGTCACCACCAGCCACCGGGTCACCCCGTCGACGACACCCTGCTCAGGCGGGTTCGTGGTGAGGAACGCGTACCGCCACGCCGCCAGCCGCGCCTTCAGCGGCAGCGGTGAAGTCTCAGCCGTCACGGCCGTACGGTACCCCCGCCGACGCCGTAGGCACACGGCCCGCAGCCCACCTGCGTCGAAACGGGCTCGTCGCCCCACGGCAGGCCGCCCGTCGCCCGCAGCCGCGTATATGCCCGCGCGTGCGTATTCGTCGCGGGACGGGTTCATGGCCCGAGCCGAATGCGGCTCCGGCGACGCACACCCGCGTCCCGCGAGCGGGCGCGGCCGGATGCTCACAGCACGTTGGCCACGAGCACTTCCTCCAGCCAGCCGGGCACGGCGGGGCCGTACTTCTCCAGCGCCTCGGCGTCCGCTCCCTCCAGGGAGCGCTGCCAGGACAGGGCCCGGCTCACCTTCGCGGCCTGCACCGCGGGCTCGACCTCGGCGGCCAGCTCGGCCCGGCTGCCGTACCCGGTCCACGGCTCCAGGTAGGCGTCGCGCAGCCGGGCCAGCAGCGGATCACCGGGCTTGAGGCTGTAGCGGTCGGCGGCGACCCGCATGGCGATCAGCAGCACCGCGAACGGGTGCGCCACCGACGCGTCACCCCAGTCGAAGAACCGGTACCCGTCGCCGACCAACACGTTCCCGTCGTGCAGGTCGTCGTGCTGCACCGTCACCGGCAGCGGACTCGCCGCGACCCGCTCGCACAGCAGCCGATACTCCGGTTCGTAGGCCCGCAACCGAGCCTGCTGCTCCGCGGGCAGGGCTCCGCCGACACCCGGATCGTCGAGCAGGGCCGCGAAATGGCCGGGCAGCTGCGCGGCGGTCATGTCCGGCACGCCCAGCGCGACCATCTCGGCAGCCCGCGGCACGAGGTCACACTGCAGCTCGGCGTGCCTGGCCAGCAGCTCCTCCCAGTGCGCCGGGTCGTCTGCGGCGACCTCGCGCAGCGTGCGGCCCCCGTCAGGCAGCAGCGACCAGCCGAGCTCGCCGTCGATCGCGATCGGTTCCAGGACCCGTCCCGGGGCCCAGCGCCCGAGCGCGTCCAGCAGCCGGGCCTCGTACGTCGAGCAGTGCCCGTTGGCCTTGAACCACACCACGGTGTCGCCGACGGGAACCTTGGCCAGCACCGACCATGGCCGCACCCGCGTCTGCTCGACCGGCCCGGCGGCCGTCAGCCCCGCTCCGGCCAGCGTGTCGTCGATCCAGGCCAGGGCCTGGGCCCAGTCGGGTGTCACCGTGTTGTCCATGCCGGGCAGGCTACCGGCGCGCCCATCCGACCCGCCCGCCATTTCTACCTGCCCACCCGGCGCGAGGAAAGGAAGGGCACCTTCTACAACACATAGCGATGTGAAGGTGCCCTTCCTTTCCTCTGACGGTGCGCTTCGCCTCAGACGGCGACGATGAGCAGGGCCGAGATGAGCAGGGCGAGCAGGTGCAGGGCCTGGTCGGCGGCGTACATGCCGCACACGGGGGTGGTCAGCTCGGCGAAGTTGCGGGAGCCGGTGGCCCGGAGTAGGGCCCGAACCGGCCAGCGGCGGTCCAGTAGCGCGTGGGTGGCCACGGAGAACGCCAGGCCCGCGGCGATGCCCCAGCCCGACAGCGGCAGCCGCAGCACGGCGGTGGTGCCGGCCAGCAGCACGGCCATGGTCACGTGGTAGCCGGCCAGGTGCCCGGCCATCGCCGCCCAGCCGCGCCGGCCGGGCGCGGCTTTGCCCTCCGCCTGCCGGTCGGTCTGCGCGACGTGGTCGCCGAGCTGGTGCCCGACATACAGCACGAGGAGCACCACGGCGAAGGTGGCCGCGCGGGCCACCACCATCGGGTCGGCAACGGTGGACATGCCCTCCATGGTGGCTCGCTTCAGCGCGTCCTGCTGCGATCCAGCCGACAGTTTCGATGTGTGCTGCACTACGGAGTGAGCGTGGATTGTGGCCTGGAACTCGTTCGGTCCGCTCGGTAGGGTGGCGGGTTCAGCGAAACCGACCACGGGGAGTCCACATGTCGTACGCCGCGCTCGTCCGGCCCGCGATCGACCGCGTCTACATCGGAATGCGCGACGCCGCCCGCGACCCGGTGCGCCGCCTGACCGAGCAGACCGGGCTGCGCCAGGGTCTGAACAGCAGCTTCTACTTCGGGCTGCTCGCCCGGCCGATGCCCGCCGACGCGTTCGCCGCGGTCACCGCCTACGGCGCGGGTGACATGAGCGACGAATTGGAGCAGGCCATCATGACCGTCGACGATGCCGGAACGTGGTCGCTGACCGACTCGGGCCGGGCGTACACGCTGGCGTTGCAGCAGGTGATCGCCGACGCGGCGCAGGAGCGGTGGGCCCAGACGTTCCGCGGCGCGCTGCCGGGCGAGGCGGCGCTGCCGCGGCTGGCCGAGCTGCTCGCCGTGCTGCTCAAGGCCGGTGAGGCCACCGGCGGTCCCGCGTTCCGGGCGGCGACGCCGGTGTACGAGCCGGCCGGCGCCTCTTCCGCGATGCAGGTCAGCACCCGGCTGGGCGCGCTGCGCCACCACCGCGGCGACGCGCACCGGGCCGCCTGGGCCGCCGCCGGGCTGACCCTGGACCAGCTGCGTGCCCTGTCGCCGACCGACCCCGTGCGGGTGTCGATCGAGCGGGACACGAACCGCCGCGACGAGCCGGTCTACGACGCACTGACCGACGCCGAGCGCTGGGAGCTGCTGGGCCTGCTGGCCGCCCTGCCGAACTGAACCGGTGGGCCCGGGCCGCTTCCCCGGCGGCCCGGGCCCACCGCGACCTACAGGCCCAGGCCTTCCAGCACCGCCGCGCCGGGCAGTCCGGCCAGCACCTTGCCCGGCACGATGATCTTCCCGCGCCGGTTGCCGGACCCGATCACCACGTACGGCGCGTCCGCGACGGCGGCGTCCACCAGCACCGGCCAGCCGTCGGGCAGCCCGATCGGGGTGATGCCGCCGTACTGCATCCCGGTCAGCTCCACGGCCTCGTCCATCGGCGCGAACGACGCCTTGCGCGCCCCGAGGTGCTTGCGGACCAGACCGTTGACGTCGGCGCGGGTGCTGGCCAGCACCATGCACGCGGCGTAGGTCACGTCCTGGCCGCGCTTGGCGGCCACCACCACGCAGTTGGCGGACAGCTCCGGGGCCACCTCGTACGCCTGGCCGAAGTTGCCGGTGTCGGCCAGCTCCGGGTCGGTGTCGACGACCAGCACCGACTCGACCGGCTCGGTGCCTGACCAACCCGCCAGGGCCTCGGCCACGGGCGCGGCGACGAGGTCGGCGCGGTCCACGGCGGGCCAGGCCGCCTCGAAGTTCCCGATCGGTGCAGCAGACATGCGACCGATGCTACCCAGACAACCGATAAGCTCGGCGTTGCCATGGAGGGTTGCCAGCTGTTCCCGATTGTGCCGACGAAGGTCGTCAGGCATGGGCATGTATGGTGCCGGGGTGGGGCGTGTGGGCCGGGGTGGCCGGGGGTGAGGAAGTTCGAGCTCCGGCCGGGTTTTGTGGTGCAAGCGTACCGGTTTGCTCTTGACCCGAACGTGGGCCAGGAGGCCGGGTTGCGTTCGCATTGCGGTGCGGCGCGTGCTGCGTACAACTGGGCGGTGTCGTGGGTGACGGCGTCATGGTGGCAGCGTAGGGCCGAGCAGTCCTATGGCATCGTCGACGAGGAGCAGCTCACCCCGTGGCGGCCGCAGTCGCTGCCTGCGTTGCGGAAGGCATTCAACGAGGTCAAGCACACCGATCCGCGGTTCGCCGACTGGTGGGCCGAAAATTCGAAAGAGGCCTACAGTACTGGTCTGGCCAATGCGGCGGTGGCGTTCGACAACTACACCGCCTCCCGCCAAGGCGTGCGCAAAGGCAGGGCGATGGGAATGCCCCGGCGCAAGTCCAAGCGTCGGGCGCGCTTGTCGTGCCGGTTCACGACCGGCGCGATCCGGGTCGAGGCCGACCGCAGGCACGTGACGTTGCCTCGGTTGGGCACGATCCGGGTCCATGAGAACACTCGCAAACTTCAGCGCCGCCTGGCCGCCGGCACGGCCCGGATCCTGTCGGCGACGGTGAGCTTCGCGCGTGGTCGCTGGTTCGTGTCGTTCCAGGTCGAAATCATCCGCGACGCCCCCCGTCCCGCCCCGCCGGGCACGGCCGTCGGCGTTGATCTGGGGGTCAAGCATCTGGCGGTGCTGGCCGACAGCACAGGGAAGATCACTTACGTGCCCAATCCTGGGTACTTCGATGCCGCGCTGGGCCGGCTGCGTCGACTGTCGCGGCGGGTCTCGCGCCGCCAAGGCCCCGACCGGCGTACCGGGCGCACCCCGTCGCGGCGGTGGGTCAAAGCCGACGCCGAACGCAACCGAGTCCACCACCGGGTGGCGAACCTGCGCACTGACGCCCTGCACAAGCTCACCACCAGCATCCGGGCCGATTACGCCACGGTGGTGGTCGAGGACTTGAACGTGGCGGGGATGATGGCCAACCGCCGTCTGGCCCGCAAGATCGCTGATGCCGGGTTCGGGCAGATACGCCGACAATTGACCTATAAAGGCGAGTGGGCCGGTGGGGTCACCATCGCGGCCTCGCGCTGGTTCCCGTCCTCGAAGACCTGCTCGGACTGCGGCGCGGTGAAGACCAAGCTGCCGCTGCACGTCCGGACCTTCAAATGCGGGCAGTGCCCGTTGGTCATGGACCGTGATGCCAACGCGGCCCGTAACCTTGCTGCCCTTGCCACCCTGGCGGCGGCGGCTGGATCGACTGGTACCGGAGGGGCCGGAGACCAGGACGCGCAAGCGTCGAAACCTCGTGGAGCCGACCGTAAGACCCGCACCACCACCCGACCGCCTCGGCGGCCGGGTGGGCGGGCAGGTGGCGCAATCCCGCACCAGCGGACAGAAACGGGAGATCATCGCCAAACCCAAGCGGTCACGCTTCGGCGAGGCATGAACCTTCCCGATCGAAAGGTCGGGATTGCTGATGTCTGACTATGGAATCAGCAACGGATGTCTGTTCTGCGAGATCGTGGCCGGGGCACGCCCGGCGTGGCTGGTGCACGCCGACGACACGGTCGTCGCGTTCCTCGACACCCGCCCGGTGTTCCCCGGGCACGTGCTGGTGGTGCCGCGCGGACACGTGCCGACCCTGCACGACCTGCCCGCCGACGCCGTGGGCGGCTACTTCCAGCAGGTGCAGCGCATCGCCGGGGCCGTCGAGTCGGCGATGTCGGCCCAGGGCACCTTCGTCGCCCTCAACAACAAGATCAGTCAGAGTGTGCCGCACCTTCACACCCATGTCGTGCCGCGCCGCAAGGGCGACGGCCTGCGCGGCTTCTTCTGGCCCCGCACCAAGTACACCGACGACGCCCAGGCCCGCGAGCACGCCGACGCCATCGCCGCCGCGCTCGCCGCCTGAACCGGGCGTGCGGCGAAGGGGCAGCCGCCCCCTCGCCGCACTGGCGGTCAGCGAGCCGGGACGGTCTCGCGGAGGAAGTCCAGCAGAATCGGGTTCAGCTCGTCAGGCCGCTCCATGCTCGGCAGGTGCCCGGCCCAGTCCAGGTGCACATGACGCGACCCGGCGAACTGCTTGTTCAGCCGCACCGCGATGTCGTGGAAGTCGGCGAAGTCGTGCTCGCCGGACACCAGCAGCACCGGGGCGGTGACCGCGGCGAGGTCGACGTCGTGCTTGACCGAGCCGTGCTCCTCCTCCTGCGGGGCGAGCTGCACCTCGAACGCGTGCCGCTGCATCCGCCGCACCAGGTCGCGGGTCGCGTCGTCGGCGAACGGGCCGACCCACGCGGTGACGTTGAGCTCCGTCGCCCCGGCGACGTCGCCCGCTTCCAGCAGCGCGTCCTCCTGGTCGCCGAACGCGCGCAGGCGCTCGCTCGGCTCGTGGTCGGCGACGGCGGTGCACAGCAGCGCCAGTGCGGTCGTGCGCTGCGGGAAGCGGGCCGCGAACTCCAGCGCGACCCGGCCGCCGCCGGACGCGCCGATCAGCGCGGCCTGCTCGGCGCCGAGCTCGTCGAGCAGGTCGGCGACGTCGTCGGCGTTGTTGTAGGGCCGGTCGGGCATCGGGCTGTCGCCGAAGCCGCGCAGGTCGCAGCGCACCACGCGGTAACCCGCGCCGGTCAGGGCCGGCACCTGCGGGTCCCACATGCGCCGGTCGCAGACCGTGGAGTGGAGCAGGACGATCGTCGGGCCGTCACCGGCCACGTCATGTGAAAGAGTCATCGCGGGCCAGGCTAGTGATCAAGGCGGAGCCGCGCCTCCGAGTTATCCCACCGGTGATCTTGCTCACCGCGCCGACTGGAACACCGCCGTCGTCGTGGCCAGGACGTACACGAACAGCAGCACCACGGCCAGCATCGCGGCCCGGATCGCCAGCATCCACGCCTTGCGAGCCGTCTTCACCCCGGCCTTGGCCTTCGGCACGCCGGCGACCGCGGACTTGTACCCGGCGCCCGCCTGCTGCATCTTCAGCCAGCGCCGGCCGACCAGGATCCCCAGCAGCACTCCGATAATGCCGATCATCAGCGCGTCCCCGGACATGCACAAAAAATAACGGCTCGATCGACTCAGTGCGATACCTCATTCATCCACAATGTCCGCCCGCTTCGGGCGCTCAGTGCGGATACACCCGTGGGATCCGGGTGTCCGTCTCGTGGCGGAACTCCTCGATCGCGACGCTGACCTGCCGCATCACGTGCGTGCCCTCGATCCGGTCGAGCAGCAGGTTGCGCGCCGCCAACCCGGCCAGGTCGACGGTGAAGTACACCGCCATCAGCGGGTTGACGAACAGCCGGCTGCCGCCGGTGCGGCGGGTGAACTGCACGTCGCCGTGCAGGCCCTGCAGCGCCGCGGCGATCTGCCCGTTGACGATGCTCGGCCAGCCCGGCGTCAGCGCCCGCGCGTGCACGACCGCCTCCACGTATGCCCGCGCCTGCGGCGAGTCGCCCGGGATCGATAGCGCGCCCAGGTACGCCCCGGCCTGGTCGAGCTCGGCGAGGTTCTCCAGCACCTGCACATGGTTGACGCCGTGGTACGCGTCGATGCCGAACCCGAGGCAGCAGACCAGCTTGATGCCCACGTCCAGCCCGGCGACCGCGGCGAGGCTGGTCATGTCCTCCTCGGGCGTGCCCAGCCCGGTCTCGTCACCGCGCATCAGGATGTCGGTGCCGCCGTCGACCAGCACGATCGCGTCGGGCCGCAGCAGGTCCACCAGCGCCCGGTACGCCGCCCGCAGCGGCTGCACGCCCGTCTTCGGGAAGGCGTACACCGTCGACGGCAGCCCGTTGAGGTCCAGCCACTGCGCGAGGGTCCGCTCGGGGAAGTAGCCGTCCAGGCCCTCGGTCGCCGGGCCGACCGCGGCCAGGTCAGGCTCCAGCCACACCTCGACGTCCAGGGCGTGCAGGTCCGCGAAAGACAGGTTCGCCAGGTGCACCTGAACGCCGTCGCCGTGCAGCTGCAGGGCCAGCGGCAGTCCCGCGTACACATCGAAGCCGCCCCCGGCACCGGCGATCAGGACACGCTCGCATCCGGCCAGCGCCTCGAACAGCCCCGGCGTGCGCAGCGACGCCATCAGACGGGATCGGCGGGGAAGTACCGCCCGGCCAGCGCCAGGTATTCGTTGGACTCCAGGAACCGGCCCAGCACGAACCCCGACGCCGGGGTGAACGCCCGCCCGCTGAGCACGTCCTCGCCCGCCACGAACTCGGCCAGCACCCCCGGCTGCGCCACGATGTCGGGATTCCACGCCGGGGTGCCCGCGGCGAAGAAGAACACGTCGGTACGGGTGCCCGGCAGGAACCCGTGCCAGAACAGCGCCGGCTCGCCGTCGACCGGCAGACCGGTCTGCTCGGCGATGTGCCGCTTGGCGGCGTTGACCGGGCTCTCCCCGGGCCGGATCGCGCCCCCGGGCAGGCTCCACCGGTTGGCCCGCACCGCGGACTGCTCGTCGCGCATCCGCAGCAGCACGGCTCCGGTCCGGCCCACCAGGGCGGTCAGCACGATACGGGTGGTCATGGGGCGAGCCTACTTCGCATCGTCACCCCCGCGCTGTCCCGCGACGGCGGCTGTCGGACCGGCGGCATAGTCTGGCCACATGGCCGAACCGAAGACGACGAAGAACGACGGCGACGTCGAGGAGTTCCTCGCGGGGGTCGCCGACGCCCGCCGCCGCGCCGACGCCCAGGCCGTCTGCGAGCTGATGGAGGACGTCACCGGCCAACCGCCGGTCATGTGGGGCAGCGCCATCGTCGGCTTCGGGCAGTACCGCTACGTCTACGCCTCCGGCAAGCAGGGCGACTGGCCTGCCGTCGGCTTCTCCCCGCGCAAGCAGGCCCTGGTCCTGTACGTCGCCGAAGGCTTCGACGTGCACGGCGACCTGCTGTCCCGGCTCGGCCCGGTCACCACCAGCAAAGCCTGCGTGTACGTGAAGAAGCTCGCCGACGTCGACACCGCCGCCCTGCGCGAGCTCGTCGCCGCGGCGTTCACCCAGGTCCACGGGAAGACGATCACCAGCTGACCGGCCGTGCCGACGGCGGACCCGCCCGGCTGGTCACCTAGAGTGAGCCGGTGCTGATCCTGCTGCCGCCCTCGGAGGGCAAGGCCGACACCGGCTCCGGCAAACCGCTCGACCTGGCACGGCTGTCCCTGCCCGCCCTGCACCCCGCCCGCGAGCAGGCCCTCGACGCGCTGATCGCGCTGTGCGCCGGCGACGCCGACACCGCCGCGGACACCCTCGGCCTCAGCCCCGGCCTGCGCGGCGAGATCACCCGCAACACGCAGCTGCGCACCGCCAGGGCACTGCCCGCGGGCAGCCTGTACACCGGCGTGCTCTACGACAACCTGGGCCTGGCCGACCTGCCCGCCCCCGCCAAGACCCGCGCCAAGCGCACACTGCTGATCTTCTCCGGGCTGTGGGGCGCGCTGCGCATCGACGACCGCGTCCCGCCGTACCGCTGCGCCATGGGCGTCCGCCTGCCCGGCGTCGGCCTGCTCAGCACCCACTGGCGCGACGCCATGGCCCAGGCCCTGCCCGAAGCCGCGGGCACCGGCCTGGTCCTGGACCTGCGCTCGTCGATGTACACCCCCGCGTGGACCCCCCGCGGCGACGTCGCCGCCCGCACCGCGACCGTGCGCGTCCTGCACGAGCGCAACGGCGCCCGCACCGTCGTCAGCCACTTCAACAAGGCCACCAAGGGCCGCCTCGTCCGCGACCTGCTCCTCGACGGCGCCAACCCGCGCACCCCGGCCGAGCTCGCCACCGCCCTGCGCGACCTCAAACACACCGTCGAAGAGCTGCCGCCCGCCAAACCCGGCCGCCCCTGGCAGCTCGACATCGTCGTCACCGAGCTCTGAACTAAATCCTTTGTGCCGGGCGGCCATCGCCGCCTACGGTATGCACACCACCCGGTCAGGACAGGAGGACAGCGATGCGAGCCCAGCACGATCAGCGATGGTCCCCGTCCCGCCGTGCCGTGACCCGCTCGTGGTCCACGGCCGACACCGACGATCCGACCCCGGGTGACCGGCGCGGCTGAGCGCCACGCGAACGGCCTGCGCCGCCCGCGCCCCGGATCACCGGGGACGGGCGGTTTCTTGTTCTCCACGCACGCGGGTGTAGCTCAACGGTCAGAGCGCCGGCCTCCAAATCCGAAGGTTGCGGGTTCGAATCCTGCCGCCCGTGCGACACAACTTCATACGCTGCCGGTGTGGCTCAGTGGTGAGAGCACCCGCCTGTCGAGCGGGGGGTCGCGGGTTCGAATCCCGTCACCGGCGCAGCGCACGGTTTAGCGCCGTGAAAAGGGGTATCTCCTCCTGCGAAGGAGGAACTCGATGGACACCGGACAGATCATCATCTTGCTGATCGTGCTCGCCGCCGTCGCGGCCGCCGCGTACGTCGCCTGGACGGCCATGCGCCGCCAGTCGCTGCGCCGCCGCTTCGGCCCCGAGTACGACCGCGCCGTCGCCGAGCACGACACCAGGACCGACGCCGAGCGCGACCTGCGCGACCGCGAGCGCCGCCACGCGGAGCTGGAGCTGCGCGAGCTCAGCCCGCAGGACCACGCCCAGTTCGTGGTCCGCTGGCACGCGCTGCAGTCGCACTTCATCGACGCCCCGGCCGACGCGGTGGGGGAGGCCGACGTGCTGGTCCGCGACCTGATCACGGCGCGTGGGTACCCGGCCGACGACGACGAGGAGCAGCTCGCGCAGCTGTCCGTCGACCACGCCGCGACGCTCGCCTCGTACCGCGAGGCCAAGGAGATCGCCGACCGCAACAGCCGCGGCGAAGCCGGCACCGAGGACCTGCGGGTCGCGGTGGTCCGCTACCGCGAGCTGGTCGCCCAGCTGCTCGGCGAGGACCCGGTGCCCGCGAACCCCACCCCCGCCGCGGAGCGCGACACCGCCGCGGCTGCCACCCCCCGCCGTGACGAGGAGGTCCACGCATGACCTACGACACCCGAGCCCAGTTCAGCCACGGTCTCGTCGACTCCGACGACGACAACCGCCCGCCGCGGCACGACGGCGTGCCGCACCAGGACCGCACCGACGACGTCGTCGACGGCGAACTCGTCGACAACGAGCCGGAGCACCGTCACGACCAGGACGGTGCCGTATCCGCCGAGGACGCGGCACGCGATGGTGACCCGGTCGAGCCGGTGGACCTCGACGGCTTCGGCGGCACCACCGAGGGCGGCCACGACGTCGCCACCCCCGACGACGGCGACACTTCGGCTCTGGAGGACACCGCCGCCACCGAGCCCGCCGCCACCGACGACCCCGCTCACCCCGAGGCGCACCTCGGCGAGGACCCGGACGAGCGCTTCGACCCGGTCGTCCCGGCCGACGAGGTGCAGGACGAGACGGTCGCGCAGGCCGTGAACGCCGACGACGAGCCCGCCGACACCGAGACCAGGACGCTCGACGACCTGGCCGATGTGGAGGTCCCGGCCGACGACGCCCTCACCGACGAGGCCGTGGCCCGCGACGACACCCCCGACGACGAACCCACCCCGGCCGATCAGGCGGTGGAGGACCTGACCACGCCCGGTACGCCCGTCGACGAGTCCGCCGTCGCCGAACTCACCGGTGCCGACGACACGAACCACCCTGAGGCGACGGCCGACGAGACCCCGGCCGCCGACGACGCGGTGGTCGTGGGCGGCCCGGACGCGGTCGACCCGCCCGCGGCCGAGCCTGCCGACGTCGGTGCGCTGGTCGCCGCGGCATCGCTGTGGCCCGCGGCGGCCGCCGAGGACCTGCGGGACCGGTGGCAGGCCGCGCAGCTGCGGTTCGTCGACGACCCGCCGGCGGTGGCGGCGGAGCTGCGTGACCTGGTCGGTGAGGCCGTACGCACGTTGCAGGAGTCGCTGGCCGACCGGCAGCGGGAGCTGGACGACGCGTTCGGCGACGCCGGCGCGGACACCGAGCAGCTGCGGCTGGCCGTGCAGCGCTACCGCGACTTCCACCAGCAGCTGCTGGAACGGTAAAGACTCCCGGCGGCCGCCTCCTACCTGCCACGTATCGGCCGCCGCCGGGCACGTTTCGCGGGACGTCCCACCTCGGGGGGCGAGAGGGTCAGGCCCTCGGCCGCGCCGGTGACGACGGTCAGCGACTTGGTGAGCTCGGTGAAGCCCTTCGC
>NZ_JBEZDT010000047.1:0-67021 GCF_040648455.1 Catellatospora sp. NPDC049133 | reverse complement strand
AGTGCTCGGCCACGATCTGCGCGGCCAGCTGCCCGACCAGCTCGGCCAGCCAACCGACCCGCGCGGCGAGCACCCGCTCACCGACCCGCTGGCCGTCGGCCTCGACCGTCGCCGACATCGCCGCGCAGGTCGCGGTCGCGGTGAGCTGACCCACCGCCATCACCACACCCCCGCACACCGGCCAATCAGGACTGCCATGAGCCTACGACCCGCCCCTGACACAACCGCCACCCACGACAACGCCCAGCATCCTGCACCCGGCCACACCGCCACCAGGGCGAACCGAATGCAGTCACGCTCAGCTAACCCGACCAACAGTTCACACCCTGCCGGCCGGTGCCGCGGGTCGCGTGCACTACGGCGCGACGACGCAGGACATCATGGACACCGGGCTCGCGTTGCAGCTGGCCCGTTCGCTGGCCGCCCTCGACCGGCGACTCGGGCAGCTCGGGGATGCCCTGGCGGCCAGGGCGGCGGCGCACGCGCGCACGGTGATGGCGGCGCGCACCCACGCTCAGCAGGCCGTCCCGACCACGTTCGGTGCCACCTTGGCGACCCTGCTGGCGCAGCTGACCAGGCACCGCCGGCGGATCGCACAGGCTCAGCCGCGCATCGCGGTCGTGTCGCTGTTCGGCGCCGGCGGGACATCCGCGGCGCTGGGACCCTCCTCCGGCCAGGTTCGCGCGGGGATGGCAGCCCGGCTGGGTCTGCGTGTACGAAGCGGCCGCGCGAGCCCGGTCCCAGCAGACAGCCCTCACGGCCGCCGTGCGAGAGGCTGCGCAAGAGCGCGGTGTGGCGCATCTGCTGCCGGAATCACCGATCGCGGCCGACGGCTACCCGGGAGAAGCTGTGATCAACAGCCTGCGCGCGGTCTCGGCCTGGCGCGAAGTGCCGGCGCTGCCGGTCCCCGAGGCCATGAGCGACCTCGCGCGGGGTTGACCACTGGGTTGTGCCTCGTCGGCGCCCTGGTCAGGCTGGCGCCGGGTCTGGTAGCCGAGCATCCGCTGCTTCGAGGCTACGGCCGTCCTGCCCGGCGCGCTTGGCGAGCAGCTGCATGCTCTCGCTCGATCGGCTGCCCACGTCGGTGCTGTAGATGAAGAGGGTCTGGTCGGGGTCGCCGGGGAGTACGAGCGACTCGTAGTGGATGGTCATCGGTCCGACGACAGGGTGCACGAGATGTTTCGTGCCAAATGTCCGGTCGTGGACTCGGTGTCCGTTCCACCAGGTCCGGAACTCCGGACTCTTGATGACCAGTTCGTCGATCAGTTCCTTCAGCCGCGGGTCGTCGGGATGGCGTCCCGCGTAGAGCCTGAGAAAGCCGACGGCATCGGCCGCCACCGTGGCCCAGTCCTGGTGGAGCATCCGGGCCTCCGGGGACAAGACCATCCACCGCGTGTAGTTGCGCTCGCGGGCGGGCATCTGGCGCCAGTCCACGAGCAGTGCTCGGGCCAGTGCGTTGGTGGCGAGCACGTCGGTGCGGCAACCGAGCAGGAATGCTGGGTTGCTGGTCATGGAGGCGAGCATCTGGTGGATCGCGGGCCGGACCCGCTGCTGGACCTGGCCCTGGTCGGGTTCGCGTCGCGCTGGTCTTGCCAGGTCGTACAGGTGCGCTCGGGCTGCCTTGTCGAGACCGAAGACACGGCTCAGGGCCTCCACGACCGCTTCCGAGGGGCTGGCGTGGCGGCCCTGTTCGAGCCGGGTGTAGTAGTCGATGCTCACCCCGGCCAGCCGGGCAACCTCCTCACGCCGCAGTCCTGGGACACGACGACCCCCCAGGCTGCCCCCGTGATCGAGCCCGTTGACCGTTTCGGGGGTCACCCGCGCCCGACAATTGCGGAGGAATTCTCCCAATTCCGAGTGTCCAGCCATGTCGTCCATGATTGCGCAACCGGCAGCAGGATGGGTAGAACCCGGGGCGTTTTCGCGGTCCGCTGTCGCGCACATGGTCGCCGCTGCCCGCCGCGCCCTGGGGTGGGCGGCGGGCAGCGGCGACGGGTTGGACCCCGAATGCCACGTACTTCGTCTCCAGGTATTCGTCGATCCCGGTTGACCCGCCCTCGCGCCCGAGACCGGACTGCTTCATTCCGCCGAGGGGGCTCCGACATCGGAGACCAGGCCTCGATTCAGGCCGACCATGCCCGAATGCAGCCCTCCGGAAAGGCGGACGGCGCGGCTGACGGTCTGCGTGTAGACGTAGCTGACGAGCCCGAAGTCGGTGAAAAGCTGCTTCTCGCCGCGCTCGATCAGTGCAGATCCGGCGAACGCATCGGCAGTGTTGTCTTTCATCAAAGGGTCTGTTTTCGTGCTGTCGTTGGAGGTTCGAAAGGTTGCGTGATCCAGGGGCAGCCGATACTCGGGCCTCATACGCGCGTGCCGGCGAATGCCCTCATGGCCTAGGCAGGCGGTGCCTGAAGAGGAAGGTCGCGGCGGCACTGCACGCCGCTGCCACCATGAGCACGACGGACAAGGTGATCGCACCCGTTTCGATGCTGGTGGAGTCGCTGACACGGCCGGTGACCAGCGACAGCGTCGCCGCCGGCAGGTACGCACCCACGCCGAGCGCGGAGTTCGCCTCGGCCAGCCGCGATGCCGGAACGGCCACGTTCAGCAGCATGAACCCGGCGAGCTGCCCGGCCCCCTGACCGGCGCCGACGAGCGCGGCGGCGAGGAAGATCGCCACCTGTGACGAGAGGGCGGCCGCTGAGAGGAGCGCGGCCATACCAAGGACCGTGCTGGTGGCCCCGGCCGCGAGCAGCGACCGCGGGGTGGATCGTGGCGCGGCGAACTGGACGACGGTGGCCGACGCGAACATCAGGAAGATCATTGTCCCGGCCGTCGACGTGTTCGTGTCTTCTGTGATCCCGTACAGCAGGGAGGGGCCGAGCGAGGAAAGAAAGGAGGTGCCCGAAAGTCCCGGAGCAAACGCCGACACCCCCAGCGCAAGGTGCGACAAGGCTGTGCGAGGCACACCTGGCAGGCGGATCGGCCGTCGGCCCGGCTGCGCGGCGGGCTGCAGGGGCATCTTGACGACCAGGACCAGGCAGACGGCCACCAGGGCCAGCACAGCGCCGAACACGGGCATCGCCGGTGCGGCTGCCATTTGCGCGACGACTCCGGAGAAGAGCGTTCCGACACCCGAGCCGAGGACCATGGCCGACGACGACAGCAGGGCAGCCGTCTTCCTGCGGTTCGTACCCGCGATGTCGGCCACTGCCGCCATGCCGCTGGACACGATGGCCCCGACCGCCAGTCCTGCGAGCAGGCGCGCGGTCAGCAGAGCGGGTACGGACGAGGCTGACAGAAACACCAGGCAGCTCACGAAGGACACGGCAAGGGCGGGCAGCAGGATCGGCTTGCGGCCCACACGGTCGGACAGCGGGCCGCAGACGAGCAGCGAGACGACCAGACCCGCGACGTATATCGAGAAGATCCCGGTCAGGGTGCTCTGCGTGAAGCCCATCTCGCGCTGCCACGACGCGTACAGCGGTGTTGCCGAATTGGACAGAATGAACAGCGTGGCCACCGGGCAGGCGGCAAGCCACAACCAGTAGGTCGGGGTTTCGCGCCTGGGGCTGGTGCCGAGCGTGTCGGCCCGCGGCGCTTCTTGCGCGCGTCGGGGCATGGAGATTGTCGAGGTGAGTGACATGGTGACTCCGCGTCGCGGTCAAGAGGAGAAGTTCGTCGTCGCCACCGTCCCGTCGAGCAACGGCGACAGCGGACCGGGTCGGGGGTGCGCGCCAGCCGAACGCGCACCCCGGTGAAACACGGCTGTCTTGAGGTCAGGCCAGGGCGTCGACCATGGCGTCGGCCATGGGGGCGCTGGAGGCGGGGTTCTGCCCCGTGAAGAGGTTGCCGTCGCGGATGGTGAAGGCCCGGTAGGCCGGCCCCTGACCGTGGCGGGCGCCCTGCTCCCGCAGCCGGCTGGCCAGCAGCCAGGGGGCGCCTTCGGCCGTTCCGAACAGCTGCTCCTCCTCGTCGGTGAACGCGGCCATCCGGCGTCCGGCGAACAGCCAGTTGCCTTCGGCGTCGACGGCGCTCAGCAGCCCGGCCGGACCGTGGCAGACGGCGCCGATGAGCTTGCCCTGACGGTCCGCGGCGCTCAGCAGCCGGCCCAGGTCAGCGTCCTGGTAGAGGTCGACGACCGGACCGTGGCCACCCGGCAGGACGGTCGCCGCATAGTCGTCGATCTTGACGTCGGCCAGCTTGAGTAGCGGGCCGAACTAGCGCAGGGCGTTCTGGGCGTGCGCCACGTAGTGGGCGCAGTCGTCGCCAGCGATCGCCGGATCGGCGCTGTGCTGGTCGAGCGGCTGCAGGATCCCGCCCGGCGAGGCGAAGTCGACGGTATGACCGGCCCGGGTGAAGATCTCGTGCGGGGCGGCGAGCTCTTCGGCCCAGTATCCGGTCGGGTACCGGGACCCGTCGGTCCGCTCCCAGACGCTCGCGGCGGACATGACAATCAGAATCCGGCTCATGAGTTGATTCCTCTTCCGTGTGATGGCCGATGGACGCGGCCCGAATTCGTCATTCCGTTCGAGTGCCGCACTGCGGTGGCCACTCGTCTGTGCGAGCCGCACGCGCGGGTCGCTGGAATGGGACATGACCATCCTGCTGCGGTCACGGGCCGGCGGACAGCGCTGGTCAGGCCCAGTGGTTCCGGGGGAGTGGGCTGCCTGGGCATGGCGTGGCCACGCAGCGCCTACTGGTGTGGGATACGGCTCAGCAAGATGGATGGCATGGCTGAAAGAAACGAGTTAGGCGATTTCCTGCGCGCGTCTCGGGCCGCAGTGAGCCCGGAAAAGCTCGGGCTCGAGCAGTACGCATCCCGGCCGGGACGGCGGGTGCAGGGTCTGCGCCGTGAGGAGGTCGCCGAGCTGGCCGGGGTGAGCGTGGACTACTACACGCGGTTGGAGCAGGGACGGCACAACCGGCCGTCGGAGGCGGTCATCGACGCGCTGAGCCGGGCGCTTCGGCTCGACGCCGTTACCCACGCCCACCTCGTCGACCTGGCCCGGCCTGTCCGGCGACGTCCCGAGCAACCCCAAGTCCAGCGGGTCCGGCCGGCGATCCACCAGTTGATCGCGTCGATGGTCGACCATCCGGCGTTCATCGTGGGCCGTCGTACAGACATCCTGGCAGCAAACGACCTGGCCCGTGCTCTGATCACCGACTGGCGTGCGCTGCCGCCGCGCGAGCGCAACTACGCGCGATGGATGTTCCTGGACCCGGCGGCCCGGGCCATCTACCAGGACTGGTCGACGGTCGCCGCCGAGGTGGTCGGCACTCTGCGGCTGGACGCCGGGCGTCATCCCGGCGACCAGCGGCTCAACGAACTGGTCGGTGAGCTGACCATCAAGAGCCCGGAGTTCCGCACGTGGTGGAACGACCACCGGGTCCATGAGCGCACGCACGGGTCGAAGCGGATGACGCACCCCGCCGTAGGGCCGATCACCATCCACTACCAGGCGATGGCACTGCCTGGCGACAAGGACCAGACGCTGTTCGTCTACACCACCGACCCCGGCAGCAGCTCCGCCGACAACATGCGGCTGCTGGCCATGTGGACCGCGCAGAACAAGCGCGAAACCACCGCCAATCCGAAAGACACCACCAGCACCACGAACGCCGGAGCGCAGACTCCGGCCTGAGCGGCAGCGCCCGGTTGCCGGGCTCCGAGCTGCCGACCAAGGTATGGGCTCATAAGGCACCGCCCTTCGGGGCGTACGGCCGCTTCCACGGGGTCATCCGCGAGGACCGGGCGAGTGGGATCCGGCGAAGCTGAGCGGACCCGCGAAGCACCGCCCTTACCGCGCCGTTGCGCTCGATGCGTTCGTGCTCGACGACCATGACGAGCGGATCAGGGTTTCGTAGCCGGATCCGTGAGAAGTGCGACAGGCCGGGGGAGCCGGCCGACGCGATACCAGGCGAGCACGCAGTGAGGCGTCGGCAATTGGCCGGCTGGTGTCCAGTCGGTGAATGTGGCAATCCCGGCTGGAACATAGCGCTGGAGCTTAAATGGGGTCCTTGTCAGGGCGGGCTATGCGAAGTTCTTCGATCTTGGTGGTGGCTCCGAAGACGCCCCAGTTCACCGGGTCCATTTCTCTCAGCAGGATGTAGGCGGGCACGCGCGCTTCCTCGGGGATGCCGGCATGTTTGCCGATGCTCTGCGTGTATCGCTGGTACAGCGAACGTTTGGCTGCCTCGTCGAGTCCGCCTTCGAAGTAGTTGATCTCAAGGGCGATCACGTTCGTGCCACCCGGCTTGCCGCCGTGATAGACGTGACCGGGTGGCACGTCGTGGAAGTAGATCCACGTCGTGCTCTTGTTGTAGGGCGCCATGGGAAGCCTCTCCAGTTCCCGTATGGTCGTGGTGAGTTCCTCCGCCAGCGCGTCTCTGGCGGCGTCGGAGAACGTGCCGACGGGCGAGTACACGTGGATCAGTGGCATGGCGTTTCCTCCATCCGGCGACCGTGTCCCAGTTCTTCGCGCGTGCCGACCGCAGCGAAGCAACTGGCCGACGCTTTGCGCCGATGTCCACCGTCGTCTGGCCCGCTGCTAGGGGGTCCACCTGGCGGCTGACCGCATTCACGCAGACGTTCTGCACTGCCCATCATCACGTGCGGACATGGTCCGTATCACGCGGATTGTGGATTCGGTCAGCATGTCGCTTGCCGCGACACCAGGCCACGAGGATCGCCGGGGACGGGCGTGGGCGTCGAGGCTCAGGGTTCAGGCGCGTGGGCCTCGGATGGCGGCGACGGCGGCGTCGTAGAGGTCGAGCATGTCAGCTTGGCCGTCAGAGGCGATCCAGGCGTCGGATGCGGTGTCCATGCATGAGAGCACCGCCGAGACGATCGCTGATGCCGTGAACTCAGGGTCGGGGCCGCGCACGCGCTGTGCGATGAGCGGCACGAGCGCGTCCCGCCAGTGCTGGCGCTTCTCGAAGAGCCGGGCGCGCAGCGAGGGCGCCTGGTGCATCATGCGCGCGATGGCGAGATCGGCCACAGGGTCGTTGAACGTCTCGGATTGCGTGGCGAGCATCGCGCCGCGCAGCGCCTCCCAGGGATCTTCGGTCTCGGGGTGTTGGGCCAGAGCGCGCGCGACAGTATCGCCTCGCGCGGTGAGGTCGCCCAGCAGCACGTCTTCCTTGCTGCCGAAGTAGCGGAAGAAGGACCGCCGTGAGATCCCGACGGTCTCGACGATCTGGTCGACGGTCGTCGCTTCGAAGCCCTGCTCGACGAACAGCGCGCACGCCGCGGCGGAGATCTCCTTGCGGAGAGCTGCGCGCTGGCGTTCCCACGCCGTCATCTTCGCCATGGCGCTCACCGTACACGAAATGTCTATCTGGCACTCAGTGCCAGGTTGGCCTATGGTGTCAGTATGACATTCCCATACCACTCCCAGACTGTCCTGCTCACCGGCGCGAGTTCCGGCATCGGCCGCAGCTTCGCGACCGCCCTCGCCGCGCGCAGGGCGGATCTCGTCCTGGTCGCCCGGCGCGCCGACCGGCTGGAGAGCCTCGCTGCCGAGCTGCGCGAGCGCTACGGCGTCACCGTGCACGCCATCCCGCTCGACCTGGCGCTCCCGTCGGCGGGCACGGACCTGCGCGACGCGGCAGCACAGCGTGGCATCCGTGTCACCAGTCTCATCAACAACGCAGGCTTCGCCTCCTACGGCAGGTTCGCCGAACAGGACCCCGATCGGCTCGCCAGGGAGATCGCCGTCAACGTCTCCGCACCGGTCCAGCTCACGGCGGCGTTCCTCCCGCAGATCCGCGCCGCGGGCGACGGCTTCATCATCAACGTCGCGAGCATGGCTGCCTACGCCCCGTCGCCACGGATGGCGGTCTACAGCGCCTCGAAGACGTTCGTGCTCACCTTCACCGAGGCGCTCTGGCCCCAGCTCCGTGGCACCGGGGTCACCGTATTCGCCATCTCACCCGGCGCGACGAGCACCGAGTTCAACGAGGTCGCCGGCAGCGACGACGCGACGGCCGGGGTGCGGATGCGTTCGCCCGAGGCCGTGGTGGAAACGGCACTGGCCCATCTGGAGCGGTGTGACCCGGGGCCGAGCGTCATCGACGGCCGAGGCAATCGGCTCAGCGTGAACGTTGTCCGCGTCCTCACGCGCCGCGCGACGGTCAGCCTGATGGAACGCTTCACCGATCCTCGCCGCCGCGACCGTGGGCGTGCCGGCGCCGCGAAGTAGCTCCGTGGCAGCAGCGACGTCAGGAGGTCGTGCTCACGGCCACTGCGGTGCGTTGCCCTGGACGTGACGGCTATCGGCGTGCGTCCGTCCGATGAGGACGAAATCCGTGGCGGATGGTGCGGATGGGTGGTAATTCAGATATGTCCCGTTGCCGGTGATCTGGTGGCCGCGGACGAAGGCCAGGCCGGCCCAGAGCAGATCGTCGTTGTACTCGTTCCAGTTCCAGTCGTAGAGGCCGCCACTGCCCTGGTTCTGCTGCAGGAAAGTGTCGAGAAGGCGGCCGATCAGATTGCGTGTTTCGGCGCGTCCGGTGGCTTCGTAGACGTCTTCGGCTGCCTGGATGTCCAGGGGCTGCCGTCAGATGTAGTCCTTGGCGGTCTTGCTCAGCGACTCTTTGCAGTACACCTGGTTGCCGCTGGAGACGAGAAAGGCGTTGTTCAACGCGGTGAAGGCGGCATGGCTCGCTCGGCCGGTCCGGCGTGATGTCCGGTGCGACCGTGGGGACGGGCGGGGGCCCGGCTTCGTGAGAACCCGGGCCACCCGCCGGGCGTACGCCGGTTGACCAAGCCGCTTGCTGCGACTGGCGGGATGCCGGTGCGGTCAGGCGAAGAGGTTGCCGGTGATGTCGGCGTAGAAGTCGGCCGGGTCGCCGGAGAGGGAGGCCTTGACGTTGGCCGTGGGCTTGTCGGCGATGACTTCGATCTTGCCTGCTTCCAGTCCGTCGAGGGCTTGGGCGACCACCTCGTGGGGCGCGAGCTTGGGGATGTCGATGCCGGCCATCATGTCCGTGTCGGCGATCGCCAGCGCCAGGGCGGTGACCAGCGTCTTCTGGTCGGCCAGCTCGAGGCGCAGGCCGTTCGTCAGGGACCACTCCGCGGCCTTGGAGGCGGCGTAGCCGTTGCTGCCGGGGCTGATGGTGTACCAGCTCAGCGCCGAGATGACGTTGAGGATGGCGCGCCGGCCAGCCTGGGCGCGAAGGCCGGGGTGACGTTCAGGGTGCCCCAGAAGTCTCGGTCAGCCGCGGGGCCGCCGCGATCGCGGCGGCCAGGTCCAGAGCGATGCGACGAAGCCCGCGCTGAAGCCCCTACGCGACGCGGCCCCGCCCGCCGTTGTCGACAGAGTGGCGGCGATCTGGCTGGGGCTGCCGAGTCGTAATGCTGCGCTGCGCTGCGCTGCGCTGCGCGCACGTGATGATGGAGACCCTTGGCCAGGCACGCCGCCGTGCCGCATCGCCGTCAGATCGTGCGTAAGGGGTAGGCCGGAGTCGGCGGCGGGATGATCAATTACTGTCGGGTAACCGTTGTCGGCGAGCCGGGCGTCACCGGTGGTGCCCTGGCCGGCATCGCCCGAAGGAAGGGTCAGGCCAGCAGGCCCGCGGCGACGCTCCAGAGCCGCTCGGCATTGGCGGCGTCAAGGGCGTACGCGGCCACGCCGCGGTAGTCGCTGGGGCGCTCGGTGACCACCTCGGCCTGTGCGCAGTCCTCGAAGTAGCGCCCGCCCACACCTTCCAGCAGCGGCGACGCGGCAAGCAGTACCGAGGTGGCGGCGCCTTGGCTGGGGTTCTTCCGGCGCTCGGCCGGGGTCCTCAGCCCGCCGGTGTGCTTCTGCAGGTTTGTCGCGATCGCACCGGGGTTCAGCGAGTTGGCGTAGATCCCCTCACTGGACCACCGCCGGGTTGCCTCAACGGCGAGCAGGATGTCGGCGGTCTTGGACTGGCCGTAGGCGACGAAGGGTTCATAGGGGCGGAAGTCGAAGTGCAGATCGTCGAAGACGATGGGGGAGAACAGGTGGCCGCTGGAGCCGAGCGACACGATCCGCGCGCCGTGAGCTGCGGCGAGCGCGTCATGCAGGCCGAGTGTCAGGGCGAAGTGACCCAGGAAGTTCGTGGCGAACTGCATCTCCCATCCTTGCGTGGTCCGCTGCAGGTCGGGCAGGGCCATGATCCCGGCGTTGTTCACCAGGATGTGCAACGGCTCGTCCCAAGCCGCGGCGAACTTTCGCACCGAGTCCTGGTCGGATAGATCGAGAGGCCGAATGGTTACCGCGGGATTGCCCGTGGTCCGCACGATGTCCGCCGCGATCTGCTCCGCGGCGTCCGTACGGCGCACCGCGAGGGTCACTGCGGCGCCCGCGCGGGCGAGAGCTCGGGACGTCTCTGTGCCGATGCCCGACGCGCCGCCGGTCACGATCGCACGTTTGCCGGACAGGTCTACACCCTCGAGAACCTCCTCCGCAGTGGAGGTAAATCCGAAGTCCGTGACGATACGTTCTGACATTGCTTACCTTTCCTTGATCTAGTGGCGGCTCGCGTCGGGTGTCAGGCCCGGCGGATCTCTCTGGGACCCGCCGGGCGTGCTCGGCCATAAGACCTATCGGTCCGACCGGCGAACTCGATAACGCCTGGCGTTGTGGTCAGGGTGCGTGTGATGTCGCGTCGAGGAAGTCGTCGACGGTCAGCGTCGCGTGTGAGATCAGCGGGTAGCGCAGGATCATCGCGTCGTAGGCCGGCCGCCCCCCGGCTGCGGCTGTCGCGTCGGTGAACGTGGTGACGTGGTAGCCGCGTTCCATCGCGGTGCGGGCCGTGGACTCCACGCACATGGTCCCGACCATGCCCGCGACCGCCACGTACTGCACGCCGTGTTGTCTGAGTTGCGTGTCGAGGTCGGTGGTGGCGATGACGTCGATGTTCTTGTGCGGAGAGACGACGATTTCGCCGGGCTCCGGCGACAGGTCGGGGTGGAAGTCGGCGTTCCAGGTGCCGGCCTCGAACAGGCGGTTGTCGTACATCTCCTGCTGGATGCCGCAGATGTAGCGCCAGGTGGTGTAGTCCTCCTCGGTGAAGGACATGGGTGCGAAGAACACCGGCATGCGCTGCGCGCGTGCTCCGGCGAGCAGCCGCTTGAGGTTCTCGAAGGTGCCGATCCGCTCGAACTCGTCCTTGAATTCTGCGTAGCTCTTGCCCTTCTCCGCGAAAACCTCGTTGACCGTGTCGATGAGAAGCAGGCCGATCCGGCCGCTCTCATAATCGGTGCTGGACATCAGGTGACTCCCATCGTGTTCGTCAGGCGAAGTTCCCGGCCTGAGCACCTCCGTGGTGCGTGCGCCGGGGCGGTGGGCGGAAGGCGGTGTCGGACATCCCCGCCGGACCGCTCACGGCATCAGGCGTGGTCGGTGACGTCCAGGACGATCTTGCCGGCGGTGGTGCCGGCCGCGACCGCCGCGTGCGCCTCGGTCACGTCGTCCAAGGTGAAGCGGCGAGGATCGAGTAGTGGCACCAGCGCCCCCGCGTCAGCGAGCGCAGCGACTTCGCGCAGGATATGGCCGTGGTGTTCGCGGCCGCGGCCGGTGAGCATCGGCAGGAGCGTGAAGATCCCTGAGTAGGTCGCTGCGCGAAACGACAGGGGAGCCAGCGAGTGGGTGCCCCACCCGAGCGCGCTGACGACGTGGCCGGTGTAGGTGCGGGCGGCCGCGAACGACGCGTCGAGGGTGGCCCCGCCGACGGTGTCGACGATGATGTCGAAGCCTTCGCCGCCGGTGTGCTGCTGCACGTACTGCTCGACGGGGACGCTGGTGTAGTCGATCGGCGTCGCGCCGAGGTCCTCGATGGTCTTGAGGCTGCGCGGGGAGCCGGTCGCGTAGACCTGGGCGCCGCGAGCGCGGGCTATCTGCACGGCTGCGGAGCCGACGCCGCCCGCGCCACCGTGTACGAGGACCTGCTGACCGGCTTTCACAGCGGCACGGTCGACGAGTCCTTCCCAGGCGGTGATGACGGCCAGCGGCAGTGCGGCCGCCTGGCGCATGGTCAGCGACTTCGGCTTGAGCGCCAGCAGCCGGGCGTCCACGGCTGTGTACTCCGCCAGGGAGCCCGGCAGGTCTCCCACCCCGCCGGTGAGCCCGTAGACCTCGTCACCGGGTTGGAAGCCGCCCGCACCCGTGCCGACCGCCTGGACTGTCCCGGCCAGGTCCAGGCCGAGGACCGCAGGCAGGCGCGTCTTCGCGTGGGCCGCCTTGCCCGCCTGGATCTTCGTATCCAGCGGGTTTACGCCACTGGCCGCCACCCGCACCAGCACCTGGCCCGGGCCGGCGACCGGCTTGTCGATCTCGCTGACCTTCAGCTGATCGCCGAACTCCCGCAGTACCACAGCACGCATGTGCCATACCCCTCATCTGTGTCGATGTCGTCGTGTCCGGTGCCGCCGACGGCTTAGCGGCCCGCGGCCGCTGCTTCGCGGATGAGCTCCACGACAGCGGCGGCTTCGGGAATGCCGACGGTGTGCGAGCCGCCGGCCAGTTCCACGGTCCGCCGGGACCCGGCCCGTTCGGCCATGAACCGCTGCACGGCCGCGGGAATGTTCTTGTCCTCGCTGCCGAAAAGGAACCACGACGGGATCGCCCGCCAGGCGGGCTCGGCGGACGGCTCGTTGAGCGCGGACTCCACGATGGGCCGCTGGGTGACCGCCATGACCGCCGCGTCGGCGGCAGGCGAGTCGGCGGCGAACTGCGCGTGGTAGCGGTCCTGGCGGATGTAGAGGTCGGTCTCGCCGGTGGGCAGCTTGACGGCGGTGAGTGTTTCGCCGAGGCTGCCGCCTTCGTAGCGTCCGGCGAGCTCGGCGGCGCTCTCGCCGGTGTCGGGGGCGAATCCGCCGACGTAGACCAGGGCTTTGACCTGGCCGTTGCCGGTGGCGCCATTGGTGATGACGGTGCCGCCGTAGGAGTGCCCGACCAGCACGATCGGGCCCTGGATTTGCGCGAGAACGCTGCGCAGGTAGTCGGCGTCGTACTTGACGCCGCGCAGCGGGTTCGCGACCGCGATCGCGGCGAAGCCGTCGCCGAGCAGGGCGGCGATGACGCCGTTCCAGCTGGCGGACTCGGCGAACGCGCCGTGGACGAGGACCACCGTCGGCTTGCCGCTGGTGGTGTCGGTGATGCTCACGAGCTGCTCCTTTCGTGGTGCCCTGTGCCGACGCTCCGATTGCCGGACGCGGCCTGTTCCAGACGGGCGCCGGCCAGGCGCCGTGGGTCGGTTTCGTCCAGGGGGTCCAGGCGCAGGCGGGTGAGCTTGAGCCGGGCGATCCGCCATCGCCCGTCCACCCGCTGGTACGTCTCGTGGTAGTGGCCGTAGCCGTGGTGGCCGTATGGCGTGTGCGGGCCGCTGGGCACGGTGACCAGGTCTTCCATGGCCCACACGCCGGTGGCGGTGTCCGGGCCGGTAAGTTCGATCTCGGGCATGTGCCCGTGGTGCACGGTCGGTGTCTGGCCGATCAGGCGCCCGGTCGAGGTCGCGAACTCGGTGGCGTCGGTGAACACGGCGTCGCCGAAGTCGATGTGGGGCGAGGCGGTGAACAGCGCGGCCAGTTCCGTCCACTGCTTGGTGTCGACGTAGCGGAAGTAGCGCGCCTTGAGCTGCTTGATGGCCTCCACGTCGAGCAGCTGCCGCACCAGATGATCGGTCATGTGAAGCTTCTCCTGTCGCTGCGTGACGGGTTTTCAGAAGGCCAGTACCAGGCGTCCGCGTACGCCGCCGACTTCCAGCAGCCGGTGGGCCAGCGGTGCCTGCTCCGGTGGCAGGACCTGCGCGACACGCGGGGTCAGCACCCCGGCCTCGGCCAGCAGGCGCAGCTCGTCGAGCTTGTCTGCCCGGCCGCCGTAGTCGGGAACGAACACCGGGTGGACCGTGATCGGGCGCTGCGGGGTGTGCAGCCCGCCGCCGGGCTCGCCCGATCCGCGGAACTGCGCGAATGCGCCGCCGTCGCGTACCGCCTCGAACAGTGCGTCGCCGATGACGGCGGCGTCGGCGACCGCGTCGACGGGCCCGCCGGCGGCCTGGGCCAGGCGCGCGGCGACGCCGTCGCCCCGGGCCACGACCTCGTCGGCGCCCAGCTTGCTGACCAGCGGCACGTCGGCCGGTAGTGCGTCGGCGAGGACCCGCAGTCCGCGGTGTTTGGCCAGCTGCACGAGGTAGCCGCCCAGTGCGCCCGCCGCGCCGGTGACCGCCAGGCTCGCCCCGGCCGGCAGGCCGAGTTCGTCCAGCGTCAGTAACGCGGTCAGCCCGTTGAGCGGCAGTGTCGCCGCCTCGGCGTGGCTGGTGCCGGCCGGTGCCGGGGTGACCCAGTCGGCGTCGAGCACGACGTGTTCGGCGTACCCGCCGCCGTCGGGCCGGATCGGGATGACCATCGCCATGACCCGGTCGCCGATCCGGAGTCGGGCGTCGGCGCCTGGGCCGATCTGGTCGACGGTTCCGGCGATGTCCTGGCCCGGTATGTAGGGCGGGGTGAGCTCGCGCATCAGGTTCGCGATGTACCCGGCCCGCAGCAGGGTGTCGGCGGGGTTCACCGCCGCCGCACGGACCCGCACCCGGACCTGCCCGGGGCCGGCCTGCGGGCGGGGTATGTCCACCACCCGCAGCACCTCGGGGCCGCCGTACTCGGTCAGGCCGACCGCTCGCATCGCCGCCTGCCCGCTGCTCATGCGCGACCGGTTCGCGTGCTCGGGCCGGCCGGCGGGGCGACCGCCGCGAACTCCTGGCGGGTGGTGGGATTGCCTTCGATCGACTCGTATGTCGCCTTGGCGTGGGCCAGTGCCTGCATCAGCGACTTCGGGCCGCGGAACGGCTCGCCGCCGATGTGCCAGCCGTCGGGGTGCAGTTCTTCGATGAGCACCCACACGACGTCGCGGAACGCCTCGGAACCCTCGTGCTTGACCATCACGTCGGTCAGGTCCGCGGCCAGGGCGTGCTTCTGCTCCTCGGTGAACACACCCTCGACGAGTTTGACGTTGACGAACGGCATGGACTTCCTCCTGTCGATCCCGCCGTGGTGGCCGGCGACGCTCGGTACGCCACCGGCGTCGCGGCCGGTCCCATGGATCCAGTGTCGCGCCCGACGGCCGCTGCTGAACCCGTCAAAGTCCCTGGTCAGCCCTGCACGAACCCCCGGCATGGCGGTGCGGCTACACCGGCAGGGCGGCCTTGGCCCGCAGCGGTGTGTTGCGCAGTTCGCGGCGGGAGTTGATGGCGAGCTTCGCGAAGACCTTGCGCAGGTGCCACTCGACCGTGCGCGGGCTGAGGAACAGTTGAGCGCCGATCTCCGGGTTGGTGTACCCGGCGCTGGCTAGCCGGGCGATCAGAGCCTCCTGGGCAGTGAGGTCGGCAGCCGCCGCCGCGCTCGGTCTGCGGACGGTCTCGCCTGTTGCCAGTAGCTCGCTGCGGGCGCGTTCACCGAACGCCTCGGCACCCATGCGGGTGAGCATGTCGTGGGCGCGGTGCAGGTGTTCGCGGGCGTCCGCGCGGCGCCGCTGCCGGCGCAGCCACTCGCCGTACACCAGATGCGCGCGTGCCAGGTGCGCGGCCATCCGGCAGTCCTCCAGCCGTTCGATCGCCTCCCGGTACAGCGTCTCGGCAGCCGTCCCCTCGCTCAGCAGGGCGCGGCAGCGGGCCTCGACACCCAGCGCCCACTGCGTTCCACTGGCCCGCGTCCGCTGCGCCAGCCGCCGCAGCGCCTGCTCGCCGACGTCGTGCTCGTCTGCCCTTGCCGCGGCCTCGACCAGCTCCGCCAGCGCCCACGGTCCGGTCGCCAGCTCGTCTCCGGCACCGGCTTCACGCGCGGCGTCCAGCGCCGACCCGTACAGGCCGAGACCGTTGTGCAGCACCGCCGTGGCGTACTCCATCATTGCCAGCGCGTTGCCTTCGCCCCGCGCCGACGCGTCCCGGATGCTGTCCCGCTGTAGTTCGTCGACACCGTCTCGGTCGCCCCTCCAGGCGGCCAGGATCAGCGACGTGAACGGCGGCGGCGCCACCTGCACCGCCGCGTTGAGGGCCGCCGCCTCCTCCAGCAGGGTCGCCGCGCCCGCCAGTTCACCGGCCTGGACATGCCAGCCGGCCAGGTAGTCCAGCGCCAGCGGAAGCAGGTTCAACGTGCCGGCCTCACGCGCCAGCTGCACCTGGCGGGTGGCCAGCTCCAGCCAGGCCTGATCGTCCCACAGGTCCATCGCGGCACCCGAGGTCGCCAGGCATACCCAGGTCAGCCGGTGGTGCTCGGAGCGGTACGCGGACAGGGAACGCTGGATGACGGGCACGGCCCGCACATATCCGTGCGCGAACCGGGTCGCCAGGCCGTCCAACAGCAGATCGACGGCGCGCGGGGGTTCGGCGGCGGCGGGTGCGGACAGGGCCGCCTTCGCGACCGCGAGCACGCCTTCACCGTCGCCGAGGCGCCCCGCGTAAATCGCGGCCAGCAGCGCTTCCAGGTACGTCTCCCGCGCCATCGCGGCGTCGAGGGCCGACAGCCGCTCGGCGGCACCGAGCAGCAGCGGCGGCGCGTCCCTGCCACGGCTGCCGGCGAACGCCAGCTGGGCTCGAAGGCGTTCGACCCTCGCCCGCTGCAGGCCGTCCAGGGCGCTCATCTCCGCCGTGGCGAGCAGCTCGCGGGTGGTGTCGATGTCCCCGGCGTCGAACTTGGCCTGCGCCGCGGCCAGCGCACGAGCACCACGTCGGGCCGGATCGGGGGTCAGTTCCGTCGCCCGCTCCAGAAACGCGGCCGCGGCCGCGACACCGCCGCGCGCCTGCGCCCGCTCCGCCGAGCGTTCCAGTTCCTCGGCCACCGCCGCGTCAGGTGCGGGTGCGGCGGCGGCGAGATGCCACGCGCGGCGGTCCGGATCGGCCACCGCGTCGGTCGCATCAGCCAACACCTGGTGCACTCGCCGGCGTTCGGTCAGCGTGGCGGCTCGGTAGACAGCCGACCGCACCAGCGGGTGCCGGAACCGCACCCGCGTTCCGATCTCGATCAGACCCGCGGCCTCGGCGGGCGTCGCCGCGTCGTCGGCCAGCCCCAGCTCGGCGGTGGCCCGCCGCAGCAGGGTCGGGTCGCCGATCGGCTCCGCGGCCGCGACCAGTAAGAACTGCCTGGCCTGCGCGGGCAGCGGCCGCAGCCGCCGTACGAAGCCCTGCTCGATGCGGCTCGCCAGCGGCTGCGCATCGGGCAGCCCGAAGCCGCCCGCCAGCTCCGCCGGGGTCAGCCCTCGCGGCAGCTCCAGCAGCGCCAGCGGGTTACCCCGGGTCTCCGCGACGATCCTGTCGCATACGCGCTCGTCGAGCCTGCCGTGCACCGCCGACGCCAGCAGCAGGCGCGCATCGGCGTGGCTGAGGCCGGCCACGTTCAGCTCGGGCAACCCGACCAGCTCGCGCTCACCGCTGGGCCGGCGCACCGCGAACACCAGCGCTACCGGGTCGGCCTGCAACCGTCGCGCCGCGAACGCCAGCGCCTGCACCGACGCCCGATCGAGCCACTGGGCGTCATCGACCACGCAGTACAGGGGCTGCTGGGATGCCACATCCGACAGGAGCGTCAGGACCGCCAGACCGACCAGGAAACGATCCGGGGCCGCCCCCTCGGCGAGGCCGAACGTGACCCGCAGCGCGTCACGCTGCGGCACAGGCAGAGCGTCCAGCTGGTCGAACATCGACGCGCACAGCTGCTGCAACCCGGCGTAGGCGAGCTCCATCTCGGCCTCGACGCCGGCGACCCGAACGACCCGGCCATGCTGAGCCGCCGCGTCTGCCAGGTAGTCCAGCAGAGCCGTCTTGCCCTCGCCGGAATGGCCGCGAAGTACCAGAACGGCATGGTGGCCTGCCTGGACGTCCTTGATGAGTCGGTCGAGGGTCTCGCACTCGGCTCGGCGGCCGTACAGCCCGTGCACCGTCGCAGACATGCGTGCCCGACCCCCGTCCGATGCGAAGTTTCGGCCGCCTCATCCGGATTCAGCGAGTGACGACGCTTGGCGAGCAGGTTCTATCTGCCCTCTTCGCACACTAGACGCCGGGCAGGGCCCTGGGTGCTGATCCGCGCGTGACGGCGATGCGCCCGGTGGGGCCCGCCGTGCTGCTGTTGCGCCTGCGCCAGAGCGGTGCAGACATGCCGCGTACCAGACGATGCGGAGGTCACGTCGTGGCGTTGGGAGCGAACACGGTTTGAAGGGCCACCTCTGCCGAGCGCATGAGTGCGGCCCGGTCCGGGTTGATGGCACCCATCACCCGCAGTCCCTGCAGGTTTGTCACCAGGAATGCGGCGAGGTCGGCGGCGCTGCGGTCCACGGGGACCTGACCGCGAAGCTGCCCCTGGGCGAGCACGTCGTAGATCGCGAGCTGGAGGGCCTGGGTGGACGACTGGAGCCGTTCGGCGACCCGCAGATCGTTGTGGGCGCGTTCCATGGCGGCCCCGATGATCAGGCACGCCTGCCGGTGCCCGTCACGTGCGATCTCGTCGGCGACGCTGACAAACATCTCCCGGATCACGTCGCGAGCGTTCTCGCCGGAGCGCATCAGGTCGGCGATCGGGTTGGCGTACCGCTGGCGGTACAGGTCGAGGGCGGCAAGGTAGAGGCCGTCCTTGCTGCCGAAGGCGGCGTACAGCGAGCCGCTGCCCAGGCCGGTGGCCTCGGCAAGATCCCGCATCGACGTTCCCTCGTACCCCTTGCTCCGGAACACGTCCATCGCTGCGGCCACAGCCGTGTCGAGGTCGAACTCACGCTGACGTGCCATGACGTCAGGGTAACCGATTCTGGAACAGTTTGACAAGTTAGCCGACGTGGAGAGTCGGTCAGCATCGGGCAACTATCGCCATTATCTGTCTATAGCGGGCTCATCGAAGCAGAAATTAGGTACCCTGCGGAGAGCGACTTCGTGTGATCTGCGCCCTTTTCTTTGTCGGTCGTTCCATATTCGCGTAGCGTCGGCCGGGTTCCGGCAGGCTTCCTCCCTGCCGCCCGGATGCAACTGAAGCTGGAGAAACAACATGAACCCGACGGGTGTAGGCATCATCGGACCAGGATCGTGGGCATCCATCTCCCACATCCCGGTCATCGCCGCGTCACCGGCTTTCGAGCTGCGAGCCGTGAGCACGTCAAGGCGCAGCTCGGCTGAGGCCGCGTCGGCCAGGTACGGGGTGCCCGGCTTCGACGACGCGCGAGACCTCATCGCCCGCCCCGACGTCGATCTGGTGGTGGTCGCGGCGCAGGTCACCCAGCACCTCGAGGTCATCTCCGCGGCACTGCGGGCGGGCAAAGCCGTCTACAGCGAGTGGCCGCTCGGAAACGGCCTGGCCGAGGCCGAGCAACTGGCCGAACTGGCCCGCACATCCGGCCTGCGCACCGTCGTCGGCCTGCAGGGCCGCTATGCCCCGCAGGTGCGGCACGCCCGGGACCTGATCCACCAGGGCTACCTCGGCCGGGTGCTGGGCACGACCATGGTCGGCTCCGGGATGGTGTGGGGAGGCGAGGTGGCCAGCCACAGCCAGGCCTACTGGTTCGACGACAGCAAGGGCGCCAACACGCTCACCTCCGCCACCATGCACGCCCTCGACCCGTTCCACCACGTGCTCGGCGAACTAGACACGGCCTCGGCCAACCTCGTCGTCGGGCGGCGCGAAGCCACGGTGACCGCCGACGGCAGCCGCATCGCCGTCACCGCCCCCGACCAGGTCGCCATCATCGGCACCCTGGCCTCGGGAGCCGCCGCATCGGTGTTCTACCGCGGCGGCACCTCACGCGGCGACAACTTCCGCTGGGAGATCAACGGCACCGACGGCGACCTCGTCCTGACCGCGGCATGGGGCAACATGCAGGTCGCCCAGCTCACCCTCGCTGGCGGCCGCGGCACGGACACCACCGTGGCGCCCATCGAGATCCCCGCCGCCTACACCGACGACGTACCGGCAGACCTCGCACCGACCCCGGCCGCCAATGTCGCCCGCCTGTACGACCAACTCGCCCGCGACATCGCCGAGGGCACCCGGACCGTGCCCGACTTCGAGCACGCCCTGCGCCGGCACCGGTTCATCGAGGCAATGCGGCGGTCCTCAGCCGACGGCACCGCCCAGAGCCTCGCGTGACCACGCATCGCCATCAGCAGGCGCAGCAGGAAGGAGCTCGCATGAAGGCCGTCGGACTCATGCAGCACGGAGGACCTGACGTGCTGCGGATCGTCGAGCTACCCACCCCGCACGCAGGCCCGGGCGAGGTCCGGATCCGCGTACGTGCCGCAGCGGTCAACCCTGCCGACACCCTCATCCGGGCCGGGCACACACCCATCCGCCAGCACGGCACCCAGCCGGTCATTCCCGGCCTCGACGTCGCCGGATCAATCGACGAGATCGGCCCCGACACGGTGACGAGCCTCGCCATCGGCGACCGCGTCATGGCGATGATCAACCCGACCCGGGCGGCAGGCGGGGGATACGCGGAGTGGGTCGTGCTTCCCGAAGCCTGGGTGGTCCCGGCACCCGCCGGGACGAGCCACGCAGAAGCGGCCACGCTGCCGATGAACGGGCTGACCGCGCTGCGCGCCCTCGACCAGCTCGATCTTGCGCCGGGTAGCACCCTCGCCGTCACCGGGGCCGCCGGTGCGGTCGGCGGCTACGCGGTGCAGTTGGCCAAAGCCGCAGGCCACCGCGTGCTGGCCGACGCCGCTCCCCGCGACGCGGCACTCGTCCACGCACTCGGCGCCGACAGCGTCGTCGACCGGGGACCGGCCGTTGCCGAACGCTTCCGTGCCCTCACCGACTCCGGAGTCGACGCCGCGGTCGACGCCGCGCTCATCGGAACTCCTCTACTTGCCGCGATTCGCGGCGGAGGCAGCCTGGCCCACGTCCGCGACATTCCCGACCAGCCCGCCTTCGACCTGGCGGCCGCGGGCTACGGGGTCAAATCTGTCAACGTCCACGTGCATGATTACGACGGAGTCCGCGACAAACTGGACCGGCTGCGACAGCTGGCCGATCAGAAGCGGCTCAGCCTGCGTGTCGCCGAGTCCTTCGCACCGGAGCGGGCGTCGCAAGCCCATCGGCTGCTGGAAGCCGGAGGGGTACGCGGTCGACTCCTCATCGAGTTCAAGTAGCCGGCGATCCGAATCCGGCGCGGGTCGGTGCGCCCGGGCGGCCACCACCACCGCACTCTCCTGCAGGCGCGGTAGGTTCGTGGCCGACGCCGCTGCAGAATACGCAACGCTTGCGCTGTCCTGGGGTGGACAGGAACTCGGACCTGGACCTTCTGGCACGCTGGCGGAGTAGGCACATGGATCAGGTCGGTTCCAGCGATTCTGGGAAGCGACCTGATCCGCGTGCTGCTCAGACAACGGTGATTCCGCCGTTGTTCGTGAGTGCGGCACCGGTCGTGGGGCAGGTAGCGCCAGGCGATGCCGGTCCGGTTGACGTAGAGGATGGCGTTGAGGATCTCCCGCAGGTCGTAGCTGGGTTTGCGGCCGCCGACACCGGCGTCGGTGCGGGCCTGACGCCACCCGGTCAGCCGAGGTGCGATCAGGGCCCAGCGGGCATCGGACAGGTCGGAGGGGTACGCGGGCCGTCCGGTCATGCCGCCGTTCTACTATCGACGACAGCCGTTGGGTTGCACCCGATGTCCGGCAAACCTCGCCATGGTGAATGAGACACGATCCGCGGGAGATACCCGGCGCTCCAACCCGAGCGAATCCGTCCACAAGACGCAATCTGGTTCGCGCTCCTGCGCGGAGTGCCGCATGACGAACCGGCGCGAGCTACCCAATAGGTAATTGAAACGCCCAGTGAGTTCCGCGGTGTCGGTCCACTCGGTGGTGATGGCGAGGACTACCGGCCCGGCTTCCAGTTGGTCGAGGACGGTGTAGTGCCGGTTCAGCAGCGTGCCGTTCTCGCCTTCGTTCTCGGGATAGCGCTTGGAACCGGGCAGACTGTGGAACCTGACCCACCGATCCAGGTAGCGCGAGCGCAGCAAGTGCGCCATCGGCGGGCAGCCCGGCCACTGGTGCTCCCACAAATCGGTCAAAGCCTGCGGCTGCGGGTACCGGCTGGAGATCACCGTGTAGTTCTACTGCGCCGGGATGGCGCCCGACGCGGGGACCAGGCGGTGACCACACATCATGCGCGTGGCTTTGTCGCTTGTGTTCGATGGGGAACATCGCGAATGGTGTGATCCAAGTCACCGGAGCCACATCGCCTGGCCGTATGTGTCCCATCTGTACATCGCGGCTGGTGATCGTCCAGCGTAGTGCCGCCGACCACGTGAGAGTTTGGACGGATCGCGTTCACGTAGGAGCCGAGCGCGCTCGTTGAGGGACAACGCGTGACGGCGGCACCGCCTATGGTGCAGCCAAGTTCTTCATCGGAGGTCGGTCATGCGGGGGCCACTCCCGGCTGGATGTCGGGCTGCACCGACGGCGTTTGCGGCTTGCGTGAGTCACGCGGATCAAGCTGCGGCCGGCGGGAGGCATGCCGGTGGGGCGTTCGTATGACGATCGACCGCCACCGGCTCCGAGCAACACCTCACCCCTCGGCAAACCTCTCTCCTCTTCTCACGGGTGGTAGCAGATGTCGTCCTCTGTAATGGAGTCCGGGCGCCTTCGGCGTCGGGCGTCGCGGCCCGCCTTGCTGGCGCTGGTGGTGGCGCTGACGGCGGGCATCGTGCAAGTTCCGCAGGCTGCGGTTGCGGGGGAGGGCGGTCCTTCCGTATCCGCGCAGCCCGCGCCGCCGAAGGGAGCCCAGCGGAAGGCGGAGAAGGCGAAGCCCGACCCGACCGCTGACAAGACGATGACCCGGCGAGACCCTGTCGCCTGGCCCTCCGCCGGTGTGACCGAGGTGCCTGCCGACGGCAGGCTGTCGACAGCGGGAGGCATGTCCGTCTCCATCACCGCGGTGGCCGGCACGGCCGAAGGCCGCAGCAGGCGGGTCGCCGACGACGTGGAGAAAGTCAAGATCGAGGTCGTCGACCAAAGCACGTCGACGCAGGCAGGTGCCGACGGTCCGATGTTCCGGCTGCACCGGGCCGACAGCGGCACCGTCGGCGACAAGGTCCGTCTGACTCTGGGCTACGGCGGATTCGCCCATGCGCGCGGCGGTGACTTCGGCGCACGGCTGCGGCTGGCGATGATGCCGGCGTGCGCGTCGACGACCCCCGGCAGGCCGGAGTGCCGCACTCTGCGCTGGGTCGACTCGGTGAACGACAGCACCAGACAGACCGTCACCGCGGCGGTCGACGTCTCCGCGGCACAGTCCGAGTCCGTGGTGTTCGCGCTGACCGCCGGAAGCGCTTCAGCGCAGGGCGACTACAAGGCCACCAAACTCGCACCGTCGTCGTCGTGGTCCACCGCGCTGTCTTCGGGTGGCTTCTCCTGGACGTACCCGGTTCGCACGCCCGCGACTCCTGGCAACTTCATCCCCCAGGTGGCGCTGACCTACTCGTCGCAGGCTGTCGACGGACGAACCTCGGCGACGAACAATCAGGGTTCCTGGATCGGCGAAGGGTTCAGTTACGAGCCCGGCTACATCGAGCGCCGGTACAAGTCCTGCAAGGACGACGGGCACGACACCTCCGCCGACCGCTGCTGGGCGTTCCAGAACGGCACCATCATGCTGTCCGGCCACTCCGGCACGCTGGTGAAGATCAGCGATGACGTGTGGAAGCTGTCCAATGACGACGGCTCCAAGGTCGAGCGCATCAGCGGCGGCACCAACGGCGACAACGACGGCGAGTACTGGAGACTCACCACCGCGGACGGCACGAGGTACTTCTTCGGGCTGAACCGGCTGCCCGGCTGGTCGACCGACAAGGAGGAGACCGAGTCCGTGTGGACGGCTCCGGTCTACGGCGACGACGCCGGCGAGCCGTGCAACAAGACGTCCGGATTCGCCGACTCCTACTGCAACCAGGCCTGGCGGTGGAACCTCGATTACGTCGTCGACCCCAAGGGCAATGTCGTCTCGTACTTCTATGACCGGGAGACCAACCACTACGCCCGCGGTGGGCGGACCGACATCGACGGTGTGTCCTACCACCGTGGCGGATTCCTGGCCCGGATCGACTACGGACAGCGCGACAACCAGGTGTACACCACGCACGCGCCCGCCCGGGTGGTGTTCTCGACGGCGGAGCGGTGCATTCCCGGAGGCGGCGTCGACTGCGATCCGCAGGATCTGAACGAGACCACGGCGGCCTCCTGGCCGGACGTGCCCGAGGACCTCATCTGCGCCGCCGGCACGCATTGCGAGGCGGCGCAGACCTCGGCGACGTTCTTCACCCGCAAGCGCCTCACCAAGATCCAGACACAGGTTCGGGGGGCCGCCGACTGGCTGCCGGTCGAATCCTGGAATCTCGAGCATGAGTTCAAGGCCAACGACGACGCGTCACGCACGCTGTGGCTCAAGAAGGTCCACCACACCGGGCACTGGGGCGGCACCGAGATCACTCTGCCCCCGACCGAGCTCGACGGCGTCCAGCTGCCGAACCGGATCGTCCGGGACGGCGACAATCTGGGTCCGCTGATCCGCTACCGGCTCGCCTCCGTCAAGACCGACACCGGCGCGCAGCTGACCATCAACTACGAGAGCCCCGACTGCACCAAGAGCAACCTGCCGACGGCCGGCAACTCGACACGGCGGTGCTTCCCGGTGATCTGGAACCCGCTCGGCGGTGACGACGAGGACAAGGTCACCGACTGGTTCCACAAGTACGTCGTCAAGAACCTCGTGGTGGACGACCTGGTCGGCGGCAACGAGGACATGGTCACGGCCTACGAGTACGTCGGCAACGCTGGTTGGCGCAAGTCCGAGCCCGACGGGATCACCAAGAACGAGGATCTGACCTGGTCGGACTGGCGGGGCTACCAGCAGGTGATCACCCGCGCGGGCAACGGGCAGTCGATGCCGGGCCGGGTCGACCACTTCTTCCTGCGCGGCCTGTCCGGTGGTGAGCTGGCGAACGGCTCCAAGCCCGCCGTCACGCGCACCGACTCCACCGGGACCAGCTACACCGACCACGACCAGTGGAGCGGTCACGAGCTGGAGACCATCACCTACAACGGGCAGGCGATCGTCAGCAAGACGATCAACCAGCCGTGGCGGCAGGTCACCCGTACCCAGACGGAGACCTGGGGTTCGAACGTCGCCGTGCTGACCGGCACCGAGGTGACCCGTGACCTGACGGCTCTGCCGGACGACCCGCCGGGCACGCCGAGGTGGCGGGAGACGAAGACCGTCACCACCCGCGATCCGATCTGGGGCAGGGTCACGCAGGTCGAAGACCTCGGTGACGTCGCACCGGGCAAGAGCGACGACGACAAGTGCACGCGCACCTGGTACGTCGACAGCCCCACCAAGTACATCTACACACTGATCTCGCGGACGCGAACGGTGTCGGTCCACTGCGGGGTCACCAACCCGGACCTATCCAAGGACCTGGTGGCCGAGAACCGCCTCAGCTACGACCTGCTCGCCTGGGGTGAGCAGCCCACGGAAGGCACCGCCACCCGCAGCGAGTCACTCGACCGATACGACGGCGCCAACACGCTGTTCGTCGTCGACTCGGAGACGACGAGCGTCGACGACTACGGCCGCCCGCTGTCGGTCAAGGACGCCCGTGCCATCGCCGACGGCAGGCCCTACACGACCAAGACGCGGTACACCGAGACATACGGGCTGACCACTCAGATCGAATCGACCAACGCGCTGGACCATGTCACGACGACGACCATGGATCCGGCGTTCGCCACCGCGGTCGCCACCGTCGACCCGAACGGCAAGCGCACCGATCTGGTCTACGACTCTCTCGGGCGGCTCACCGCGGTCTGGTTGCCGGACCGGGACAAGGCACAGGGCGCGACACCCAACACCAAACACTCCTACCGCGTCCGCAACGACGGAAGCACAGTCGTCACCAGCGAGGCGATCAACAACGACGGCTCCTACCGCGCCAGCCACGAGCTGCTCGACGGACTGCTGCGGACGCGCCAGACCCAGACGCCGGGCCCCGGCGGCGGCTGGCTGCTGACCGACACGTTCCACAACGGCAGTGGGCAGGCGTACAAGACGAATGCGGCCTACCTGGCCCTGGGGACCGCCGGTGACATGCCCATCGTCACCGCCGAGGGCGCCGTCAACGGGCAGAGCACCATCACCTACGACCAGGCCGGGCGCCCGATCGCCGAGACGTTCTCCGTCGCCGGCGACGCGCGGTGGGTCACCACGACCACCTACGAGGGCGACCGGGTCCATGTCGACCCGCCGGACGGCGGCGTGCCCACCACGACCGTCACCGATGCTCGGGGCCAGACGACCGAGCTGTACCAATACCACGGTGACAGCCCGTCGGGCACGGCCCAGGTCGTCCGCTACACCTACCTGCCCACCGGCTCGGTCGACGTCATCACCGACTCGGCCGGCAACAGCTGGGACTACGAATACAACCAGCGCAACCAGAAGATCCGAAGCAAGGACCCCGACGCCGGGACGACCACCTACACCTACGACTCGTCCGGCAGCATCACCTCAACGACCGACGCGCGGCAGATCAAGGTCTCGTACCGGTACGACGCACTCGGCCGCAAGCGCGACAGCTGGCAAGGCGAGGCCGGCACCGGAACGAAGCTGGCCGCCTGGGTGTACGACAACGCGGGCAGCAAGGGACACCTGCACTACAGCCAGCGGATCGCCGGTGGCCAGAACTACTTCACCATCAACGCGACCCGCGACCAGCTGTACCGCCCGACCAAGGTCCGCTACACCTTCCCCGCCGGCGGCGTCGGCGCGCAGCTGGGCACCAGCTATGAGTTCACCACCGGGTACAACACCGACGGCACCGTCCAGTCGACCGGCATGCCCGCGGCCGGCGGCCTGGCGGCGGAGGCACTGGCCATCGGCTACGACAGCCTGCTGCGCCCGACGTCGCTGACCGGCAGTTCCTCCTACGTCATCGCCTCGGGCACCCGGTACAACGACGTCGGCCAGCTGCTCGGCATCGAGCTGCACACCGGCGGCACGGCCAAGAAGGCCTGGCTGCTGAGCGAGTACGAGCGCGGGACCAGCCGGCTCACCCGCTCGACGCTCACCCGGCAGAACGTGGCCGTCGACAGCATGGACGCCCGCTACACCTACGACGACGCGGGCAACGTGCTGTCGATCGCCGACAGCCCGACCGGTGGCACCGCCGACATCCAATGTTTCACCTACGACCATCTGCGCCGCCTCGACCGCGCCTGGGCTCACGGAGACCCGACGAAGGCCTGCGCCGACGGTGTGACCGCGACCGGCGTGGGCGGGCCCGCGCCGTACCACCACTCGTGGACGTTCGATCAGGCCGGCAACCGGGACATCGAGACGATCCACTCGGTGACCGGCGGCGCCGACACCGTCCGGGACTACACCTACCCCGCGCAGGGGCAGGGGCAGCCGCACGTGCTCACCAGGATCGACCAGTCCGGTCCGGGCGGCGCACGAACCTACGACTACGCGTACGACGTCTCCGGCAACACCACCTGCCGTCCCAACGGCACCGGCACCAACAACTGCGGCACCAGTGCCGCAGCGCACCAGGCGCTGAGCTGGGACGCCGAAGGTCGGCTGGCGTCCAGCACCCCTGCCGGCGGCCAGGCCACGACCTACGTCTACGACACCGAGGGCAACCGCATCGTCCGCAAGGAGGCGGGCGGTGCCACCACGATCTACCTACCCGGCATGGAACTGGCCCTGAACGGCACGGTCGTCTCAGGCACCCGTTACTACGCATTCGCCGGGAAGGGCATCGCCGTCCGCACCGGATCCGGGGTGACCTTCCAGGCAGGGGACCACCACGGCACCGCCGCGGCCAGCGTCGACGCCGTGACGGGCAGCATCTCCTGGCGCCGCACCACCCCGTACGGCGCCACCCGGGGCACCCCGCCCGCCTTCTGGCCGGATCAGAAGGGCTTCCTCGGCTCGACCCAGGACCCGACCGGCCTGACCCATATCGGAGCTCGCGAGTACGACCCGGGGCTCGGCCGGTTCGTCAGCGTCGACCCGGTGTTCAACGGCGCCGATCCGCAGTCGTGGAACGGGTACGGCTACAGCAACAGCAACCCGACCACCTTCAGCGATTCCACCGGGCTGGCGCTCACCTGCGGCGACTCGGACAGAGGGGTATGTCCGCCGCCTCCGCGACCGTCCTCGGCGAACGGCGAGGACACGGATCTCAACTACTTCCAGTACGCCGACGAGTCGCGTGACGGCAACCTCACCCGGCAGCACAACGCCGCGCGGGATCTCGCCGCGATGGAGATCGCGATCATGTGCCCGCAGTGTTCCGTGATCACCGAGATGCCCATCGCCGGTACGGGGCCGGGTGGCAGTGTCGGTCGTGCTGACATCGTCGCCTACGACCCGCTGACGAACACCATGTACGTGTGGGAGGTCAAGCACGTCGGTGGAGTCAACGGTGAGGCAGGAGCCGAGGCGAAGGGTCCAGCAGACCGGGACAAGTACATCAACGGGCTCAAAGCACAGTTCAAGGATGTGCCCGGAATGCAGGTCAAGGCCGGATTCAGGTTGAACACGGAGCTCAGCCGACCTGATCCCGACGATGCGCGCCGAACGCTAGTGGTCAATTCGTCCACCAACAAGGGGCGGCCCAGCCCGCAGTTCGACGGCGTCATCATCTACTGGACCCGCAACAAGAGGGACGACGACGAGTACCGGCGCGGATACGGCTGGGACCATGAGCAGGACCGGGTGGCAGCCCGCAACGAGGCGACCAACGGCGACGGCGGCTGGCCCTCGCAGGTATGGGACTGGCTGCAGACGGAGAAGAAGTGGTGGGCGCCTCCGCCCGGCCAGGCGGCACCCACCACGCCCGACACCGGTGGGCCGGACAACCCCGGACCTCCGCCGATCGTGATCCCTATCCCGGTCGGTCCGCGCGTGCCGGTTAGAGTGCGCTAGGCCACGTCGACGGAGGGAGCCGGCTGTGAATGAGCAGTTCACCCTGGAGGTGCAACTGAACGTGGAGCACACGGCCGGCTCCTTCGGCGAGATCGCCTACCGCTGGTTTGACGAGGTGTCGGCCGGGGTGGCAGCCGAGGCGCGGGCGGCGGTGGCGCCCCTTGCCGCCACCGTCGGCCGGCCGCCGACGCCCTACGGGCCGCTGGGCGAGCCCGGCACGGTCTTCGGTGTCGTGCAGTGCACGCGGATGAAGACGGCGTTCGAGTCCAGGACGACCGAGCGCAACGCTTCGGCGGCGGGCATGCGGTGGCTGCGTACGCAACTCGCCGACATGCCGGCGCAGGCGTCGATGTGGTTCGGCCGGTTGGACGAGCACGGCCACCGGTCGGGACGGCTGCTCTACCTTCGCGCGCGCCGACTGGCGGACTCGCCGGACTGGCTTCGGCTGGAAGCTCACCTGGACGAGTCGGAGTTCACCGACCCCGTGCATGGACGGGATCGCCAGCAGCGCTACCTCGAAGCCGCATGGCCGTTCGCGGACGAGTTCGACCCGGGCTTCGGCGACATCGACTACACGTTCGACGGCGAGACCACCTTCGAGACCTCGTTGCGCAGCCCCGAACGCCCCCGCCAATGGTGGGACCACACCAGTTCGGTGAACCACTGCCGCGAGTTCCTGCGGGGCTACTCCTGGTTGACGATCCTGCCGAAAGAACTCGCCGCGGTCGTGGGCGGAGCCGGCGCGCTGACCGCATCCGGCGCCTTCAGCCAGGTCCGGCGGCTGCGCCACGGCGGGTTCTGGCTGCTCGCCACCGACGACTACCGCGACTACGACCAGGCCGCGGTGGAACGCGTGTTCCGGGCACTAGCGCCCGCGTTGCGTGCGGGCACCCCGACGCAGTGGCCGCGCAGGAGCGGCGAGTCGCCGCAGCGCCAGGTGTTCCGCGATGCCGCCGGGACCGGCTCCTGACCGGTCGGCGCGACTGCTCGGGAGGTCGCTTCGTTGGCATACGACGGTGGTGTCGACCTTCGCCCTTTCGCGGTGATCTCGGCAGACATGTATGTCCGGTGCGCCGACGTCAAGGTGCTGCGTGCGTGGTTCGCTGCCTGGGTGTCGTCGGTCACCGGGCTGGCTGTCGAACTCTTCGACGGCGCCTTTGCACATCAGTGGATGCTCGGCCGTACCTTGGCGGGTGGCGCACGCGACGCCTCCGCGGAGAACGGAAGTCCGGCGGAGGCTGTCGACCTGCTCGACGAGAACGCCGAGTCGGTGTTCGCCTACCTCTGGCTCGACGAGCGCGACCCGGCGCTGCGCGACGTCCGCGTCACGTTCCAGCGGTTCGCCGACGACGGCGGGCAGGCGCTCCTGCAGGTGACGATCGGCTACTTCACCCAGCAGGTCGACGCGGCGCGGCTGGGTCAGGCGCTGGTCGAACTGCTGCACGACAACGTGACACCCGAAACCACGTATGGACAGGTGGCGACCCTGCATCCGCAGTACCCGCCGCGGACCCGCCTGGACGTGCTGCTGCGCAGGGACGCCGCGGACTCGGCGGGTGAGGCCACCCGGGTCCTGCGGGGTTACGAATGGGCGACGTTGTGCCCGGCTGCGCTGATCGGTCGGCTGGGCGGCGTCGACGCCGTCCGGGAGTCCGGTGCCTTCGCCGCGGTCAGAGTGGCCGGCCCGGCGCTGCTCCTGCAGGCTTCGCGCTCTCCGGTGGACTACGACGAGGACGCGGCCCGGCGCGTGTGGCACACGCTGCGGCCCGTGTTGCCGCCGGGCAGGCCGAAGCCGCTGCCGCTGCTGTCCTTTGCCTCGATGGTGATGGAGGACGCCCGCTCGTAGCAGGTCGGCGGTCGTGGCAGAACTCGACACTGAGTTATCGGTCGAGCCTCGAGCAAGGCCGACGTCGGCGCGTCCGTCAGGAAGGGCACTCCTGGCGCCGGCATCAGTCGTGGAGATCGGAGAGCCGGCAAGAGCGTCTGGCCCGAGGTGCGGCACTCGACAACCGGCGGCCAGGACACCGTCCGCGACTACAGCAACCCGGCCGACGGCCAGGGCCAGAACCAGCCCCACACCCTCACCCGGGTCGACGAAACCGGCCCGAACGGCAACAAGACCTACGCCTACCGGTACGACGAGGCCGGCAACACCGTCTGCCGACCGAACGGCAGCGCCAGCAACACGTGTACGCCGGCCAGTTCCACCGCACATCAGAGCCTGACCTGGGATCCCGAAGGGCACCTGGACACCAGCACCCCCGCCGGGGGGCAAGCCACCAGCTACGTCTACGACGCCGACGGCAACCGGATCGTCCGCAAGGAACCGGGCGGCCTCACGACCCTGTACCTGCCCGGCATGGAACTGGCGCTGTCCGGCACCGTCGTCAGCGGCACGCGGTACTACACGTTCGCGGGTCAGACCGTCGCGACCAGGACCACCGGCGGGGTGTACTTCCACGCCGCGGACCACCACGGCACCGCCGGGAGCACCGTCAACGCCGCCACAGGTGCGATCACCTGGCGACGCACCACCCCCTACGGCACCGGGCGCGGCACTCCGCCTCCCACCTGGCCGAACCAGAAGGGCTTCATCGGCGGCACCCAGGATCCCACCACGGGCCTCACCCACCTGGGCGCCCGTGAATACGACGCCACCACCGGCCGATTCATCAGTGTCGACCCGATCATGGATCTGGGCGACCCGCAGCAGTGGAACGGTTACAGCTACAGCAACAACAACCCGACCACGTTCAGCGACCCGAGCGGGCTCACCTACTGCCTCGAACCGGGCGATTGCGTCAGCTACGCCGGCGTGATCGCACTGCTGCAGACCGGCACTTGCCCCTGGACGGGGTGCGAGCCGGAGAACCCGAACCTCGTCGGTGAGATCCTCCTGGACACCCTGCCGGGCTTCTCGCAGTTCAGCGATACCGTCGACGCCTACGAGTGTGCGAAGAACCCGACGTGGGGTTGCGTGATCGCCAGTGTCGCCGGTTACATCCCGCGGGTAGGGCTGGCGGCCAAGAAGTGCGCAAAGAAGTGCGACGACATCATCGACGGAGTCACCGGTAACGGGAAGAAGAACCCAGATGCCCCGGACGCGCCGAACAAGCCGGACACCCCGGGAGGAACGCCGAAACCGGAGACGCCGAAGACCCCGGACGGCGGGCCACCCTGCAAGAAGTGCAAGTGCAACAGCTTCGATCCCAACACCGAAGTGCTGCTCGCCGACGGCACCACCAAGAAGATCAAGGACGTCGTCGTCGGTGACAAGGTCATCGCCACCGACCCGCTGACCGGCGTCACCGAGGCGAGAGAGGTGACCCGACTCCACCTCAACCAGGATCGGCAGCTGACCCTCGTCACTGTCGTCGACGGCACCGGTGCCCGGTGCATCATCGACACCACCTGGGAACACCCGTTCTGGTCGACGACTCGGCGCGACTGGGTGCCGGCCGCAGAGCTGCGGGCAGGCGAGGAGCTGCAAAGCTACCGCGGCGGGCCCATCCGGGTCGTCGAGGTGAAGAACTACCTCGGCGCCAAGGCGATGCACAACCTCACCGTCGCCGGCATTCACACCTACTACGTACTCGCCGGTGGAACCGCAGTGCTGGTCCACAACGACGGCGAGTTGGTCGATCCGAACGACATCAACTTCTCGCAGCGGACGATCTCGTCCAACAACTACGCTGAGCTGATGAAAGCCGGTAAGTGGAACTGGGCTCGCTCTCCGCTCCGGGTGATGGATGTGGACGGCCAGCTGGTGAGTTATGACAATCGCCGACTGGACGCCGCGCGTGAGGCAGGCGAGCAGGTGCTGGTCGAACGGGTCAATCCGTCCGATCCGCATCCTGACTCGACGACCGGCAAGACCTGGGCGCAGAAGTTCGCGGAGCGATTCAGGGACCCAAGAAACGTGCGGGCCGGTGGCGTGGTGCCGAGTCAGGGCCTGCCGGATCGCCCCGAGGCCTGCTGATGGGAGAGACAGTGGCGAACTTGATCGTTGATCTCTGGTTGGCGGGAACGCTGCCGATCCGCAACGCCCTCTACCGAGCCGACGGCGTCTCGATCACCGCTCGCATCGATCCGGGCGTGCCCGGCGGACTCACCCTGGGGGAGCCGTTCTCGCTGGAGACCGTCATGCGGGCCGATCCGGAGTACGTCACCAGTGTCGACATCACGGCCGAGCATGATCTCGGTGCAGGCGGCGGCTACCTCGTCTGCGGAGAGGGCTCGTACGGATCGGAAGGCTTCTTCGGTCGGCTCGATGCCGGCAAAGGCCTCGTCTGGGTCGTCTATCTCGAGGACAGCAATCCGTTCGTGAACGTATCCGCTGAACCAGGTTCCGCGGTCTTCACCTCGACCTCGGGCGTCGTGATCACCGTGAACCTCGAAACCTCCGAGTTCGGTATCGGCACGTAAGTCCCTTCGCGAGTCGCTTCTGGGCGACGCGAACATGAAGCCGGCTTGGAGAAGCGCGTTGTCACGCGCTTCTCCAAGCCGGGCGATTCTCGACCGCCTGCCCCAGGGATCGGCTCAAAAGGCGTAGCCGGTCGATCTTGACCGGCAACCAGGCGTGCGTAGACGGTTGGCCACCCGTCCTGGGGGCAGGGGTCGTCGCGCGATGAACGGCGTTGGTAGGCCTGCAGAGTCCCGGTCGAACACGGACCTCAGCCGCCCTCATCCGGACGATGCGCGCCGAACACTCGTGGTCAACTCGTCCGCCAACAGACGCTTGCCGTCCAGGGCCTGCTTGACCAGCCGCAGGCACTGGTTGTACCCGAACCGGGCCGCACCCGCATGCCGACGCAGCACCAGCTCCTGCCCGACCGTGGGATTCAGACAGAATCGGAACGTGGTGAAACGGGCCACGGCAGCACACCCTGCCACACCCCACCGACAAACACCCACGACCAGCAAAGCCCGAACACAGCCGGACCGGAAACGCCCGACAACCGGCACCGCCGATCACTTATGAAACACGCCGTAGCCGCACTCGACCGCACGTGACCGGCGGCGGGCACGACGCCCGCCGCGAAACCCGCACGCGGCGAACGACTCTCAGCCGGTGATGCTGAACGCGTCGCCGTACACCTTCCACCTCAGTGGCAGTGCGAGGTCGAAGTTACCGGCCTTGAGGAACACCCGCTGCGCGGTGTCCACCCGGCTGGTGTCCTCGTGCGCGGACTCGGTCCGCATCGCGGCGACCCGGGCGTCGAGGAACGCGTTCAGGTACGCGGTCTCGTCGCCGCCCTGCGCCGGAGGCCGGGCACGTTTGAGCGCGGCAGCGCGGATGCCGCCGAAGCTGACCGGGTCGTTGCCGGGCCCGTGCATCACGATCGCGTCGTAGTAGATGAACTGGCCGAGCGCCCGCAACCCGTCGGACTCGGCCCGCGCGACGGCCGGGTCGAAGTACATCGCATCGCGCACCTCGTTCTGCGCCTGCTGGAACACCTTGTCGCCGGCCGCGGCCGCCCACGCGGCGGGGAAACCAGGGTCGAGCCCGGAGTGCGACGCCGAACCGTTGACGCGGCGCAGCGCGCCGAGGTAGCCGGCCAGCGCGTTCGACGGCTTGCGCCGGGTGTACAGCTCGACGAGCTCCAGCATGTCGCCCGTGCCGGAGCAGAAACCGATGATGCCGCCGGTGTAGCCGCGGCCGTCGCCGATGTCCTCGAGGTAGCGGTACTGGGCCCGCCAGTTCAGCGACGAGTTCTCGGCACTGGACACCAGCTGCATCGCGACGTCCTTGAGCTTCGGGTCGTCAAGCCCGGCCCTGGCGGCGGGCCGCGTGGAAGCCGCGGGCCGCGGGCTCGGCGTGCCCGACGGCCGCAGCGACGCGACGGCCGTGACACTCGCCGAAGGCTTCTGCTGGACCGGTGACGGTGCCACGGTCGCCGTCGCCGTGGCGGCGAGTCCCGACGGGGCGGTCGGCTGCTCCGCGTCCGGAATCACGAGCACGGCCAGCACGGCGATTCCCGCCACCGCACCGGCCGCCGTGCCGACCATCCAGACCCCGCGGTCGTTTCGCCTCATCGGGATCCCTTCGTCGACCGTCACCGGCGTGCCCGACAGAACGTAATCCCTGCGGGACGCACGCGCCACGGACACCACGCAGCCGGCGCCAGGGTGCTCGGCTCAGAATGGGCGATCAGGGCCACCGGCAGCTCTACGAGGTGCCCCAGGTCGGATGTGGCCACGCACGCCGCCGTCATCCGCGAAGGCGGCGGCGCTCGCTTTCGCGGAAGAACGCGCTCGACTGGGGTGCGTGAGCCGGATGACGGCCAGCAGGGACAGGAGCGCGATCCCCGCGGACAGGATCTCCATGGCGACGAGATCCACGGATCTCGGGCAGTTGGGCCCGGCCTCGGTTTTATCCGCTCTACGGTGCGGTAAGACGAGTGCATGGACGACATCACCGCGCTGATTCTCGACGATCACGCATCCTTCCGCCGCGCCTTCGCGCGTCTCGACGACGCCAAAGACCCGCAGCAGATGCGCAGCATCTGGGAGCCCCTCGCCCTGCACCTGGAGATACATGCCGAGGCGGAGGAGCGCATCCTGTATCCGCATCTGATCAGGCGTGGTGGGGAAGACGCCGAGGACGAAAGTCTCGACGCGATCCGCGACCACAACAAGATTCGTGATGCGATCGCCGAGTCTCGCCAGCACGAGGTCGGCACCGACCGGTGGTGGACTGCGGTTTGGTCCGCCCGCAGGGAGAACACCGAGCATCTGGCAGAGGAGGAGGACGAGGGCCTGCCTGACTTCCGCAGGCACGCGGGAGACGAGTTGCGGGCCGGGCTCGGAGCCGACTGGCTGGCCTTCTACGCCGAGCACCCGTCCGGCAAGGGGCTGACCTTCCGGGACAAGGACCCGGAGCGCTACGTCGCCAAGTACTCGCAGTAGACAGGCTGCCATCCAAGATCACCCTGTCGACCGGGTCGGCCGGCAACGGCACCGCCAACGCCGGCTCGACATCTGCCTGAACGGGCGCAGGCTGCCGGACCCTCGCAGCCTTGAAACTGCTCCGGCCGACATCATGTTCGCAGCGTGCGGGCCTGACTGTCAGGGCGTATCGTGCGGATCGTGACCGCTATCTCTTTGATGCTTGCGGTACCGGACGCTTCTGCGGCATCCGCCTGGTATCAACGCGCCCTCGGCGCCACCGAGCTGTGGAATCTCGGCTCGGTGATCGGCCTGGAGGTCGGCGGGGCGCCGTTCTTTCTGGCCCAACCGGAGGGCAACCGCTGGGAGAGCCCGATTGAGCTGGGCACCACGACGGTTCGCGTCGAGGTCTTCGTCGACGACCCGGACTCGTTCGCCAGCGGCGCCGCGGCTGCGGGGGCGCAGTACCACGATCCGGTACGAGACCACGAAGCGCCCTGGGGAACACATCGCCAAGGGGGTTTCTTCGATCCGTACGGGCATCTCTGGCTCGTGGGCGACAAGTCGCCGCTACAACGCCGTTGAGACACCGGGCCACGGGCGCACTGCCCCGGTGCGCCGATGCCGACGCCCTCGACCGGGCAGCCGGGTCATGAGGGATGCTGTGGGGCGAAATTCGCGACCGGCGGCAAGAGGATGGGAACGACCATCGGGGAGCCACGCCGCGGAAGCCGACCGCCTGGGCGACCGCGTGAAGGAGCCGCATGTCCGCGACCACCACCGCCCGGATGCTGCCCGGCAAACCCGTCGCCGACCAGGTCCTCGCCGACGTCGCCGCCCGCTCCGCCGCCCTGCGGGCCCGCGGCGTCACCGCGAGCCTGGCCACGCTGCTGGTCGGCGACGACGACGCCAGCGCCGGCTACATCCGCATCAAGCAGCAGCAGGCAGCCGCGCTGGGCTTCGCGTCCCCGCATGAGCACCTGCCCGCCACCGCGTCCCAGGCCGACGTGCGGCGGGTCATCACCGGCTGGAACGACGACCCGGCCGTGCACGGCATGCTCGTGCAGTACCCCATCCCCGGCCACCTCGACTACAACGCCGCGCTGCAGGCCATGGACCCCGACAAGGACGTCGACGGCATGCACCCGGTCAACATGGGCCGTCTCGCCCTCGGCATCCCCGGCCCGCTGCCCTGCACCCCCGCCGGCATCGAGGCGCTGCTTGCCCACTACGACATCGGCGTCGCGGGCCGGGAGGTCGTCATCCTCGGCCGCGGTGCGACCCTCGGCCGACCCCTGGCGATGCTGCTGGCGCAGAAGCGCCCCACCGCCGACGCCGCCGTCACCGTCGTGCACACCGGCGTCAAGGACTGGGCCCGCTACACCCGCCGCGCCGACATCCTCATCGCCGCCGCCGGTGTGCCCGGCATCATCCAGCCCGAGCACGTCAAGCCCGGTGCGGTCGTCGTCGGTGGCGGGGTGCGCTACGAGGGCCGCCGTATCCTGCCCGACGTCGACGAGTCGGTCGCCACCGTCGCCGGGGCGATCACCCCACGTGTCGGCGGCGTCGGCCCGACCACCGTGGCGATGCTGTTCCGCAACGTCGTCGCGGCCGCCGAGCGGGCCCACCCGTGACCGCGGCGAGGGCGCAGGTCGCCGCGCTGCACCGCTACCCGGTCAAGTCCCTGCTCGGCGAGCAGCTCGCCGTAGCCGACGTGACCGAGACCGGCGTGGCCGGCGACCGCGCCCTCGCCGTGATCGACACCGACACCGGCCGTGTCGCCGGCGCCAAACATCCCCGGCTCTGGCAGCGGCTGCTGACCCTCACCGCCGCGACCGACGCCGACGGCGTGCGGATCACCGGCCGCGGCCTCGACGTGCACAGCACCGACCCGACCGCCGCCGAAACCATGTCGGCGCTGCTCGGACGCGACGTCGCCCTCACCGCAACCCCGCCGGAGCAGGCCCGGCTCGACCGCGCCGACCCCGACGCCGTCCTGCGCGACGGCGTCACCGCGGCCGTGCCACTGGTCACCAGCACCCTGGGCGGCGCGGCCCCGGGCACCTTCTTCGACTTCGCGCCCGTTCACCTGCTCACCACGGCGACCCTGCGCGCCATCGCGGCGCTGCACCCGGCCCGCCGCGCCGACGCGCGCCGCTACCGGCCCAACATCGTCGTCGACCTGGCCGGTGACGGCTTCGCCGAGGACGACTGGGTCGGCCGAGACCTGCGCATCGGCGACGACCTGGTGCTGCGGGTCATCGTCGCGACGCCCCGCTGCGCGGTACCGTCCCTGGCCCACGGCGACCTGCCCCACGACCCCGACGCGCTGCGCGTGCTGGCTCGCCACCACCGGGTCGTGCCGCTGCCCGCCCTCGGCCCGCAGCCCTGCGCCGGCGTCTACGCACAGGTCCTGCACCCCGGCCTGATCCGACCTGGCGACGCCGTCGAGGTCTAGGACGTCACCTGCTGCAGCAGCCCGTGGACGAACAGCAGCCGGTGCACGTTGTCGCCGTCCGGCACGTCCACACCCCACCGCGCCGGCACCTCCGGGTCACGCTGACGTGCCTGCGGGAACCGGGCCAGCACGTCGTCGACGACACAGGACCACGGGGCCAGCCCGGCGGCCGGGCCCAGCCGCGGCACCGGCGACTCCGCTGCCCGCACCAGCCACCCGTGCAGCACGAAGTCCTCCGTGCCCACGAGCGCCTCCCAACGCAGCTCCGGCCACAGTCCGGCCAGCCGCCAGCGATGCGCCGTCAACACCGCATCCCCGTACGGCACCTGCCGCCGCTCGTCGGCCGGGCCCAGCACCGCCTCGTACAGCAGCAGCCCTTTTGGCGCCGACCGCGACCGCAGCATCGTCTGCCATCGGTTGTGCGCTGTCATGTATTCGGTGTGCGAAGCCGACAGCTCGGCGCATGCGGCCTCCACCAGCTCCGGCTGGAAGTCGAACATCCGTCGCAGCAGCATCAGCTGGAACTCCCGCCGCGCGAACCCCTTCACGCCGCGAGCGTAGGGGAGAGGCACATCTCACCACCCCGAAATGACAGAACACGCCGACCGCCGGGCATCAGGCACAGTAGAAGACCCCCGTGAAAGGACGGAGCCGATGCACGCCCGCCGCCGCTGGACCGTCGCGCTCATCGCCGCCGCCGTGCTCACCCTCGGCTGCGGCACCCTGCCCGACCCTGACGCCGCCCCCGACGACAGCGCACCCCAGCCCGGTGCCGTGCCCACCACCGCCCGCGCCTCCGACGGAACGACGTCGGTCGAGGAGTTCCGTGACGACGCCCGGGGCGCCGTCACGGAAGCCGAGAACTACTGGTCGGCGGTGTTCAAGTCCTCCGGTGTCGCGTTCGCGCCCGTCAGCGCCGTGCGGACCTACCGCGACAGCGGAGACCTCGCGTGCGGCCGCGAAGCCATCCCCGCCGACAACGCCGTCTACTGCCCGGCCGGCGACTTTATCGCCTACGACGCCGACTGGGCCGTCGCGGCTTTCCGCAAGATCGGCGACGCGTTCGTGTTCTACCTGCTCGGCCACGAGTACGCCCACGCCGTGCAGGCCCGCCTGGGCGTCGAACACCGTTACGCCATCGACCACGAACTCCAGGCCGACTGTATGGCGGGGGCTTATCTGGGCGACTCCGTACGGGCAGGCCGGCTCGACCTCGCCGACGGCGACCTCGACGAGTTCCGCCGCGGCCTGCTCGCCGTCGGTGACCCCGAGGGGCAGCCCTGGTTCGCCCCCGAGTCCCACGGCACCGTCGCCCAGCGCACCGACGCGTTCTTCAACGGCTACGAGAAGTCCCTGGCCGCCTGCGGCCTCAGCTGAGGCCATACGGCGCCACGCCGGCACCAGGGCGGCAGCCATGCCTGGCGAGCCGACCCCGGAACGCGAACTGGTGGCGGTGTGACCCGCGCGGCCACGGCCACGCGGGTCAGCCCCGTCGGGGATGCGGCACCCGGCGGCGACGGCCGACCGGCTGCTGTCGGCGGCCCGGCTGCGCGGTAGGGTCCGCAGGCCGCCGACATCGGGAGGAACCGTGCTGCACCTTCGCCTGATCATCCCGCCCCACCTGTCCGACGCCGTCGTGCAGACGCTGTCCGCGAACGGCGCGGTCGCGCACCTAGCCGTGCTCCCGGGCGCGGCCCGGCGGCCCGCCGGGGACGTGGTCCTGTGCGACGTCGCTCGCGAGGGCGCCAACGCGGTGCTGGAGCAGCTGCGCGGGCTGGGCGTCGACCACGAGGGCGCGATCACGATCGACGACGCGGCCGTGACCCTGTCCGACGCCGCGCACCGGGCCGCCGCGCGTACGCCGGGCACCGGTGTGGACGCGGTCGTCTGGGAGGAGATCGAGCACCGCACCGGTCAGGAGACCCGGCTGTCGGCGACCTACCTGGTGTTGCTGGCCGTGGCAACGGTCATCGCCGCGGTGGGGGTGCTGCTCGACCAGCCGATCCTCGTCGTCGGCGCAATGGTGGTCGGGCCGGAGTTCGGGCCGCTGGCCGGGCTGTGCGTCGGGCTGGTGCAGCGCCGCTGGGCGCTGCTGCGGCGCTCGGCGGTGGCGCTGGCGGTCGGGTTCCCGGTGGCGATGGCGGCGACCGCCGCGGCGACCTGGGCGATGACCGCGGCGGGGCTGGTCGACCGCTCGATGCTGCTTGCCGCCAGGCCGCTGACCGACTTCATCTGGCGGCCCGACGCGCTGTCGTGGATCGTGGGTTTCCTCGCCGGGATCGCCGGGATGGTCTCGGTGACCTCCGCCCGATCCGGCGCGCTCATCGGCGTCCTGATCTCGGTCACGACCGTGCCCGCCGCCGCGAACGCCGCTGTCGCCGCCGCCTACGGGGTGGCCGACGAGGCGTGGGGCTCGGCGCTGCAGCTGCTGATCAACCTGGCGGCGATCGTCGCCGCCGGTGTGCTGACGCTGACCGTGCAACGCCTGTGGTGGCAGCGGGTGCGTCCACCGGCCCGGCTGCGGGCCTTCACCGTCGCCCGGCGGCGCGAGCAGCCCGTCGGCACCGTGCGCTGACACCGCCGCTCGCCCGTCCGGGCTACGACCGGCGGGCCCTGGCCCACGCGTCCCGGGCCGCTGTCTGCGTGACGGGCGGGCAGATGCTCATTGAATGCTCATTCGTTCGCGGCAACCTCATAACCCACCGCTGCCGGACCGTCCGGCAGGGTGCGAGGCCCCGGCTCCGGCCGGTGGAACTCACGAGGAGGACGAATGGACCTGCAGCTCACCGGCAAGACCGCGGTCATCAGCGGATCGACCCGAGGCATCGGTTACGCGACCGCGAAGGCCCTGGCCGCCGAGGGCGCCGCCGTGATCCTCAACGGCCGTGATCCGCGGAAGCTGATCGAGGCCGTCGACGCGCTGCGGCGCGAGGTGCCGGGTGCGTCGGTCAGCGGTCTGCCCGCCGACTTCGCGGTCACCGAGGACGTCGACCGGCTGTGCGGCCAGCTCCCGAGCGTGGACATCCTGGTCAACAACGTAGGGCTGTTCGAGCTCAAGCCGTTCGAGAAGATCTCCGACGACGACTGGCGGCTCTACTTCGAGGTCAACGTGCTCAGCGGCGTCCGGCTGGCGCGCCGGCTCATGCCGGCCATGCTCGATCGAGGGTGGGGCCGCATCGTGTTCGTCAGCAGCGAGTCGGGCGTCGACATCCCCGCCGACATGATCCATTACGGCACGTCCAAGACGGCGATGCTCTCGGTGGGCAACGGCCTGGCGAAGCTCACGAAGGGCACCGCGGTGACCGTCAACTCGGTGCTGGGCGGCCCGACGTACTCCGACGGCGTCGCCGCGACGGTCAGGATGCTGGCCGACGCGCAGTCTCTGCCCGAGGAGCAGATGAAGGCGGCGATCATCGGCGCCAACCGGACGACCCTGCTGGGCCGATTCATCGAACCCGGCGAGATCGCGAACGCGGTCGCCTTCATCGCCAGCCCGCTCGCGTCCGCCATCAACGGAACGGCGGTACGCGTCGACGGTGGTGTGCTGACGACGGTGCTCTGAACCGGCCCGGACGGAAGCCGGCAAGACGCTGCTGACCGGTTGAGCGGTGGATCCGCGATAGCGTGGCGGGATGCACGGCGGGCGGATCACTTTCGGCGTCCTCGGGCCGGTGATCGCCGAGGACGCGCAGCGTCGGCCGGTCGCGCTGAAAGGTCCGATGCATCGTGCGGTGCTGGGCCGGCTCCTGGTGGCGCGTGGCCGGACCGTACCCGTGAATGATCTCATCGATGACCTGTGGGTCGCGCCGCCGGAGGGCGCGGTTGCCGCGGTGCGCACGTTCGTGGCGGCGCTGCGCAAGGCCATCGAGCCGGACCGCCCGCGGCGGGCACCGGCTACGTTACTGGTCACCCAGGGCCTGGGGTACGCGGTGAGGTGCGCACCCGATCAGGTGGACGCCTGGCGGTTCGAGCAGGCCGTGGCCGAGGCCGCGACGGCGGACCCGGTCACGGCGCTGGCACTGCTGGACGAGGCGCTGTCCTGGTGGCGCGGTCCCGCGTACGCGGACTTCCCGGACGCCGCCTGGCCGCGCGCCGATCGGTCCCGACTTTCCGAGTTGCGCCTGCAAGCCGTCGAACGGCGGGCGCAAGCCCAACTCGACCTCGGACAGCCCGACCGGGCCGTTGCGGACCTGGACGGGCACGTCACCGCACATCCGTGGCGGGAGCAGGGGTGGGGGCTGCTGGCCCTGGCCCTGTACCGGTCGGGTCGCCAGGGTGATGCCCTCGCGGTGCTGCGCCGGGCCCGCGAGCTGCTCGCCGGTCAGCTCGGCGTGGAGCCCGGCCCGGCGCTGCGCACCCTGGAGACCGACATCCTGCGGCAGGAGCCGAGCCTGGCCGGCCCCGGTCGGCCGGATCCGGCCGCCGAGGTGCTGACCCGGGTCACCTCCGCCTACGAACGGGTCGGCGGCGGAGCCCGGATGCGGCTGGAGTCTGCGGTCGGCATGCTGCGCAACCTCGCGGTCACCGGCGCCGGCGGCCTTGAGGTGGCCCGTGAGCAGCGGGCCGCAGCTGTCGCGGCCGCCGAGCAGCTCGGCGATCCGGAGCTGACCGCGCGGGTGATCGGCGCCTACGACGTGCCGGCGATCTGGCCGCGTGCCGATGACGCGCAGCAGGCGGCCGGCATCGTCGCCGCGGCGGAACGGGCCCTGGCGATCCTCCCGCCGACCCGGCCGGACCCGGTCCGGGCCCGGCTGCTGGCCACCATCGCGATCGAGTCGCGGGGCACCCGTGATCCACGACCGGCACAGTGTGCCCGGCAGGCCGAGGCGATCGCCCGCGCGAGCAACGACCCCGCGCTGCTGGCGTTCGCGTTGAACGGCGTGTTCATGCAGAGCTTCGCCAGCACCGGCGGATCGGCCGATCGGGACCGGATCGGCGCCGAGCTGGTCGGCCTGGCGAGCCGGCACGACCTGGCCAGCGTGGAGGTGCTCGGTCACCTGATCAGGCTGCAGTCGAGTTGCGCGGTGGCCGCGTTCGACCGGGCCGATCAGCACGCGCAGGCCGCCGACGAGCTGGCCGCCCGGCACGAGCGGCCGCTGGTCGCCGTGTTCACCCGGTGGTACCGGGCGCTGCGGGCCGACCTGGCCGGTGACGACCGGGCCGAGCGGCTCTACCGGGAGGCCGGTGCTCGGCTCGACGATGCGGGGATGCCGGGTATGCGCGACGGGCTGCTGCCGCTGGCGCTGCTCGGGATGCGGCTGCGCCGGGGACTGCCACCGGAGGCCGGTGATGAGGACTGGGGGCCGTACGAGCCGTGGGTGCGTCCCCCAGTCCCGCTTGCCGACGTGCCGGATCCCCCTGCGGATCTGCTCGCTGAAGCGCTGTGGTGTCTGCTGGGCCGCGCCGCCATCGCCGCCGGCGATCCGGAAACCATGAAGCGGGTCAGGCGAGCACTGCTCCCGGCGGCGGCGGAGTGGGCCGGCGCGGCCAGCGGAGCACTGACGATCGGCCGGGTCGCAGACCATCTGGCAGCGCTGGACGCCGCGCTGCGCACAGCTCGCGCGCGACCCTGCTGCTGGCCAGGCCAGACTCCAGCCGGCTGGGCCGAGTAGCAGGCCACCGGTCGAGGACCGCATCGTCCGGCATTACTGCGAAATCGCGGAGCGGTTCGGCCGGGGCAACCACATGGCACGGACGAATGCGCAGGTCGGCCCTGGCCTAGACAGCTGGAAAGATCCATATCACAATCACGGCGTGACTCTTCCACGGGGCTGTCGGCTATTCCGGATCGGATGTTGTGCACAGGCGCGAAATCGGCGACGCCAGTGCCGCTAGACCCTTCCTGGGCTTCATCCCAGATCTGAGACGCCCCCCCCGACGAAGGCATCCACAGGCCACCGGTCCGCTGACCGGTGGCTCGACGGGTCGTCGCATCTCATGTGAGCAACCGGTGACCGGCCACCGGTTGCTCGCCTCACCCCTTTGGAACTCGACGATTGGTGGTACCGACTCATGTCACTCAGACACGGGGGCGCGAAGACAGCGCGGGTTCGGCATATGGGCCGACCATTGGCGCTGGTGCTGGCCGCGGTGCTGGGCGTCAGCTTGGCGCAGGTCCCGCCAGGGACCCCCGCCGCGGCGGATTCCGGACGTCCTGCCATGCAGGAGCAGCGGACTCCCGCCAAGGGCACGCCGTCGAAGCCCGAGACTCCGCGGCCAGACACCACCGCTGACAAGACCATGGCCCGCGCTGACCGCGTGGTGTGGCCCAGTGCGGGCGTGGCCGAACTCGACGCGGAGGCGGTTGACGCGACTCCGGCCAGTATCGGGGGGTTACGCGTCGATGTCGCGCGGGCCAGGCGGAACGCGGTGGGTGCGTCCAGACTCTCTGCAGCACAGGCTCCACAGCGGGCACAGGTGCAGGTCTTCGATCGGAGCGCCTCCCAGAGAGCCGGCGTCGACGGGCCGATTATCAGTGTCTCGCGGGCTGACAAAGGCACCGCCACAGGTGTGGTCAGCGTCGCCGTGGGCTACGGCTCGTTCGCGCACGCCCATGGTGGTGACTGGGGCGCGCGACTGCGCTTCGTGCAACTGCCGGCGTGTGCGGTGACCTCGCCGCAAAAGCCCGAATGCCGCCGGATGACCCCGCTGGACACGGTCAATGACACCGCCACCCGCACCCTCATCGCGGACGTCGACGCGGCAGCGACTGGAGCCGGGTCCATGGTGCTTGCGATGTCCGCGGGCGACTCGTCGGTCCAGGGCGACTACAAGGCCACCAAGCTGGCTCCGTCGTCATCGTGGTCCACGGCGCTGTCCTCGGGCGGGTTCTCCTGGAACTACCCGATCCGCACGCCTGCGGTGCCGAGCGGACTGGCGCCACAGGTCGAGTTGTCGTACCAGTCGCAAGGCGTCGATGGGCGCACCTCGGCGACGAACAACCAGGGCTCCTGGATCGGCGAAGGCTTCGGCTACGAGCCCGGCTACATCGAACGGCGCTACAAACCGTGTTCTGACGACGGTCACGAGACGTCCGGCGAGCAGTGCTGGGCGTTCCACAACGGCACGGTCATGCTCTCGGGCCACTCGGGCACGCTGGTCAAGGTGACAGACAGCGTGTGGAAGCTGTCGAACGACGACGGAACCAAGGTGGAGCGGATCGAGGGTGCGGTCAACGGTGACGACAACGGCGAGCACTGGCTGGTGACGATCCCCGACGGCACGAAGTACTACTTCGGGCTCAACCGTCTGCCCGGCTGGTCGACAGGCAAGGAGGAGACGGAGTCGGTATGGTCGGTGCCCGTCTACGGCGACGATGCGAATGAGCCGTGCCACAGGTCGTCGGGTTTCGACGACTCGTTCTGCAACCAGGCTTGGCGCTGGAACCTCGACTACGTCGTGGATCCGCGCGGAAACGTCATCTCATACTTCTACGACCGTGAGGTCAACCACTACGCCCGTGGCGGCCGGACCGATGAGGACGGCACTGCCTACCACCGTGGCGGCTACCTCGCTCACATCGATTACGGCCAGCGCCACGAGCAGGTCTACGCCACCTCGCCCGCCGCTCAGGTCGTCTTCTTCACCACGGAGCGTTGCATCCCGGGCGGCGACGTGGACTGCGACGCGCAGGACCTCGACGAGAACACCGCGCCGTCCTGGCCGGACGTGCCGGAGGATCGCATCTGCGCGGCCGGCACGCACTGCGACTTCACGCAGGGATCGGCGACGTTCTTCACCAGGAAGCGGCTCGTCCGCATACAGACGCAGATCCGTGGCACCGCAGGGTGGTTGCCGGTGGAGTCGTGGGCGTTGGAGCACGACTTCAAGGCCAACGACGACAACTCCCGGACCCTGTGGTTGAAGAAGATCACTCGATCCGGCACTCGGAACGGCGTGACCGTGACGATGCCAGCGACCGAGCTCGACGGCATCCAGCTGCCCAACCGCATCGTCCGCGTCGGCGACAACCTCGGCCCCCTGATCCGGTACCGCCTCTCGACGATCAAGACTGACGCAGGTGCGCAGATCACCGTCAACTACAAAGCGGCCGACTGCTCGGCGGGTTCGCTGCCGACGGTCGGCAACTCGACCCACCGTTGCTTCCCTGTGCGGTGGAATCCGTATGGCGGCGGTGAGGACGACGAGACCACGGACTGGTTCCACAAATACGTGGTCGACAGTGTCGTGACCGACGATCTGGTGGGCGGCAATGACGACATGGTGGTCTCCTACGACTACCTCGGCGACGCCGCATGGCGTAAGGGCGAACCTGACGGCTTCGTCGACCCGGCAGACCTGACGTGGTCCGACTGGCGGGGCTACGGGAAGGTGACGGTGCGCACCGGCAACGGCCAGGCGATGCCGGGCCGGGTGGACCACTACTTCCTGCGCGGTATGAGCGGTGGCAAGGTGGCGGACGGCAGCACGCCGACCGTCACCGTGACCGACTCCACCGGGACCACGTACACCGATCACACCCAGTTCTCGGGGCACGAGTACGAGACCATCGTCTACAACGGGGCCGACATCGTCTCCAAGGCGATCAAGCAGCCGTGGCGGCACATCACCCGGACCCAAACCGAGTCGTGGGGCTCCAACGTCGCCGCCATCGTACGGACCGACGTGGCCCGCGATCTGACCGCGATGCCGGCCGACGCGCAGGGCAACCCGGTGTGGCGGGAGACCAAGACGGTCAGCACCTTCGACACGACCTGGGGCCGTCTGCTGGAAGTGGAGGACCTGGGCGAGGTGGGCCCGGGCAAGAGCGCCGACGATCGGTGCACCCGCACCTCATACGTCGACAACCCGGACACATACATGTACGCCTACGTGTCGCGGACCTGGACGGCGGCTGCCGACTGCTCGGTCACCGACCCTGATCTCACGACGCAGCTGCTCGATGACACCCGCCTCAGTTACGACCTGCGAGGCTGGAATCAGGCTCCGCTCGAGGGCACCACAACACGCACCGAGGAGCTCGATCGCTTCGACGGGACTCAGGTCAGGTATCTCGTCGCATCGGAGGTTCTCGAACTCGACGACTTCGGCAGGGCGAAGACGAGCAAGAGCGCTCTGGGCAACACCACGTCGATGGAGTACGCGGAGGCCAACGGCCTCACCGTCAGCGTGAAGTCGACCAACGCACTCGGCTACAGCACCAACAAGGTCATGGACCCGGCCTACGGAGTGCCCACACGTATCACCGACGTCAACGGCAAGCGCACCGACCTGGCCTACGACGAGCTGGGCCGGCTCACAGCGGTGTGGCTGGCCGACCGGGACGCCACGCAGGGCGCGTCGCCGAACCTCAAGTTCGTTTACCAGGTGCGTAATGACAGGACCACGGTCATCACCACCCAGACGTTGCTCAACGACGGCTCCTACCGCAGCACCCATGAACTGTTCGACGGGCTGCAGCGTCTGCGGCAGACCCAGGTGCCGGGGCCGGGAGGATGGATCCTGACCGACACCTTCCACAACGGCAGCGGCCAGACCTACAAGTCCAACGCCGCCTACCTGGCCACGGGTACACCGGGTGACCTGCCGATCGTGACCGCTGAGGGCTCCGTCAACGGGCAGACCACGATCACCTACGACGACGCGGGCAGGCCGATCGCGGAGGCCTACTCCGTCGCCGGTGACGCGCGCTGGGTCACCACCACCTCATACGACGGCAACCGTACTCATGTGGATCCGCCTGCGGGCGGCGTGCCGACGACGACGGTGGTCGACGCGCGGGGGCACACGACCGAGCTGCACCAGTATCACGGCAGCAGCCCGGTGGGCCCGGCGGATGTCACCAACTACACCTATACCTCCGGTGGCGACCTCAAGACCGTGACCGATCCGCTCGGCAACCTATGGACCTACCACTACAACCAGCGTGGTCTGAAAGAGCTCGTCGAGGACCCGGACTCCGGGGACACTCGGTACACCTACGACGCGGCCGGGCAGACCACATCGGTGACCGACAGCCGTGGTGTGAAGGTGTCCTACCGCTACGACAAGCTCGGCCGCAAGACGGAGACCTGGCGAGGCGACCTCGACACCGGCACCCGGACGGCGGCCTGGGTGTACGACGCTGCGGGTAACAAAGGTCAGCTTCACTACAGCCAGCGGATCGTCGACGGTCAGAACTACTTCACCGTCAATACCCTGCGGGACCAGCTCTACCGGCCGCTCAAGGTGCGCTATACCTTCCCCGCCAACGGCACCGGCGGCGTCGGCCCGCAGCTCGGCAAGAGCTACGAGTTCACCACCGCATACAACACCGACGGCTCCGTTCAGTCGATCGGGCTCCCTGAAGCGGGTGGGCTGCCGGCTGAGGCCGTCGCTACGACCTATGACTCACTGCAGCGTCCGATCACCATGACCGGGTTGACGAGCTACGTCACGACAGCCACCTATGGCAATCTCAGTGAGCTGCTGCAGGTGGAGCTGTCCACCGGAGGCACCGGGAAGAAGGCGTGGCTGAGCTGGGAGTACGAGCGCGGCACCGGCCGCTTGACGCGGGCCAGGGTGGATCGCCAGGGCGTGGCAACCATCGACATGGACGCACGGTACGGATACGACGACGTCGGCAACGTGCTGACGATCGCGGACAGCCCGACGACCGGCGCCCGCGACACCCAGTGCTTCACGTATGACCACCTACGTCGGCTCACGGAGGCGTGGTCGACGGCGAGCACCACCAAGACGTGCGCTGACGGGGTGGCGCAGACCGGGGTTGGCGGCGCCGCGCCATATCACCACAGCTGGTCCTTCGACAAGGTCGGCAACCGGCAGACGGAGACGATCCATTCACTCACCGGCGGGGTCGACACGGAACGCGATTACGTCTACCCGGATCAGGGCGAGGGGCAGAACCAGCCGCACGCCCTGACCAGGATCGACGAGACCGGACCTGCGGGCGACCGCACCTATCGCTACCGCTACGACAGTGCCGGCAACACCGTGTGCCGGCCGAACAGCGACGCAACCAACGAGTGTGCTTCCGGCACGGAGGCGGGCCACCAGGCACTCACCTGGGACGCCGAAGGCCGGCTGGCGACGAGCACCCCGGTCGGCGGTCAGCCGACGACGTACGTCTACGACGCCGACGGTAACCGCATCGCCCGCAAGGCGCCCGGTGGCGCCACCACCCTCTACCTGCCCGGGATGGAGTTGGCGCAGGAGGGAACAGTCGTCTCCGGCACCAGGTTCTATTCCATCGGTGAGCAGACGATCGCGGTACGCAAGACCACCGGGGTCTCCTTCCAGGCCGCCGACCATCACGACACGGCGACCAGCAGCATCGACGCGTCTACCGGCGCCATCCACTGGCGGCGCACGACACCTTACGGCACGCCTCGCGACACGTCGGCCCCGGCATTCTGGCCTGATGAGAAGGGCTTCGTCGGTGGCACGATCGACCCGATGACCGGCCTGACCCACCTCGGGGCGAGAGAGTACGACCCTCGTGTCGGCAGGTTCGTCAGCGTCGACCCGATCATGGATCTCGGTGATCCTCAGCAGTGGAGTGCATACGGGTACGCCAACGGCAACCCGCTGGCGATCACCGACCCCACCGGAATGTTGGGTTCGGCGAGTTGCGCTCCCGGATACGTCGGTGGCCCAGGCGCGTGCACCGGCTCCGAGAACGGCAACGGTCCTGACTACGGGACCACGCCGACGACCACGACGACCACCACCACCACGGAGTGCAAGGTCCCGATCTATGTCGATCCGACCTGCAAGGACGGCGACAATATCCTCGCCTACAACTTCGTGCACGAGATCACTACGTGTGAGGAGATGAACGGCCCGGGAACGCACGACATCTGCGTGGCCGCGCTAGCGGAGCGGGCATACCGGGACTGGATCAAGGGCCAGGAGATCCTCCTGTACATCGAGCTGGGGTTGACCATCTGCGGCTTCGCCCCGCTGTACGGATCGGGCTGTGACGGGCTGGATGTCGCGATCTCGTACGTCACCGGGGACAAGGAGGGCGCGGCGCTGTCGGGCGCGGCGATGATCCCCGGACTGGACGGTGCCGGCGCGGCGAAGGTCACTGAACTCATCGGCAACTACCGCACGTTCCGCAAGCTCACCAAGTGCATGAAGAACAGCTTCGACGGCGAGACGCTGGTGCTGATGGCCGATGGTTCGACGAAGCGGATCAGTGAAGTCGAAGTCGGTGACCTCGTCATGGCCGGTGATCCGGTGACGGGCGCGGTAGAGGCACAGCCGGTGACGCAGGTGCATGTCAACACCGACGCGGAGCTGACCGATGTCGACCTCGTCCGATCGGGTTCGGAGCCGGTGTTCTTCCTCGGCAGTGTGCAGGCCGACGTCCTGCACACCACGGCAGGTCACCCGCTCTGGGAGGAGTCGGGCGACCGCTGGGTCGAGGCGGCCGATCTCGTGGCCGGCGAGTCACTGCTGCGGGGCCCGGACGGCACTCGCTACCAGGTGGCCGCGGTGCGGAACTTCACCGGCTCGCAGCAGATGTACAACCTCAGCGTCGCCGTGCTGCACACGTACTTCGTGCGGGCGGCGGAGATGCCGGTCCTCGTCCACAACTCCGGCTGCATCGATCCGCTGCCGATCAAGGGAGGGCAGCAGGCGCCTGGCAAGCCGTACAAGATGAGCCCGGACGAACTCAAGTTCGTCAAGGAACTGTTGAACATGAAGCCCAACTTCAAGGTGTTCCGGACGAACGGCACGATGTCGCAGGGCGACTTCGTCGTCATCGATTACTCGAACCCGAAGAAGCCGGTCGGCTGGGTGGTCGAGTTGAAGAGTTCGAGTGGCGGCTTCCCCGGTGAGCAGTTCCGCAACGCGGGCAACCTGAAGGCGCAGTTCGGGCTCGATAAGATCGAATTCGCGGCGGGTACGCCCGCCGAAATGCTACAAGCGTTGAACCGGGGTAGGGGCTCATGGAATTGATAGTGGTTCCACGCCTGCTGGCCGAATTGCTCGGCCGCGTCGACGACCGGCTGCGCTCCGAGCTGGCGTTCGCGTTCGCCGAGCACGTCCTCGGCGTATGCGGCGAGGCGCTGAGTGAAGCGGAGCGTGCCGCCGCGTCGGAGTACCTGGGTACGGCGCGCGACCTGCTCACCGGGGCTGGTTCGATCGAGCGGCTGGCTGAGGCGCACCAGGTCTTCTTCGCCACGCGTGGCGACGGCTCGAGCCAGGCGGACCGCATCATGTGGATCGCAAAGCTCACGGTCGACGCGACCTGCCAGCGGGCGCTGGAGGAGCACGGTGTCCGGGCCAGGCAGCACTACCAGCCTGGAGTGCTCGACGTGGCCCGGGAGGGCCAGCAGCTGGTCGCGGCCTGGACGGCGCGCAGCGCGGACACAGGCGCTGCCGCGAGCCTGCGGCGGGCAGCCTCCTGGGAAGAAGCGCGCTGGCAGCTGATACGGCTGGTGGCGGCGATTCCTGTCCCGGGCGCCGCAGCCACGGGGCACGACCCCGAGTAGCGGAGCCAGTGAATTGACCGAGGCTCTGCCCGCGCCGCTGCCACGGCGTGGGCAGAGCCTCGGTCGTGGTGGTCCTCGTGGCCGCATCAGGTGCCGTCGACCCTGGCTAGCGTTGTTCGCGTCACCGAAAGGGGATCAGATGGGCTCCACCCGCGTCACGGTGTGCCTTCCCGCGCACCGGCGAAACGAGGTCGACGCCGCCATCGCGGACGCGCTCGCACCGTTCGAGGCGATGCAGGGTCACCCGGACGAACGGGATGTCTGGGACTCGTGGACCATCCGCGGCGGCAGTGACGGCAGCGGATTCTGGATCCGGCCCGGCGCCGAGGACGACCCGTGGCTGGTGCACGATGCGGCGCGGTACGACGGCATGCCGCTCCCGAGCAGGGCGGGCCTGTGCGCCGGCGGCCCGGTCGGGTCGCTCGAACTGGCCGGGGCACGTGACCACGTGGTCGGTCTGGCGGCCGACATGTGTGATCTCTGGCAGCAGCTGTCGGCGCGGTACGCCCCGCCCCGGCCCCTGGAGACCTTCGGTGAGATCAGTCTGATCAACCTGTTCGACGACATCGCGGCGCGGCGGCACGGCTATGAGGTCCAGTCGCTGGTCAAGGAGTTCCTGGCCGTCCACCCGTGGGATCAGCTGGGAACGGTGCTCGGCTACGGGGAGGACCTGACCCGGCTGTTCGCCGCCGGTCGCGACGAGATCCTGGCCACCGCAGCCCGGCTCGCGGCGCATCGGACCGACCTGCTCACCCTGGACGGCTGGTGGGTGCAGCAGGACGGCCAGGCGACGCACGGCAGCTGCGACACCTGGGAGAGTTGCCCGCATCGAGCCGACATGCCCGCCCATCCGGGCGACCTGCTGCCCATGCTGGCCGAACTCCCCGATGACGTGATCATCGTCTGCGTGAAGTGCCACACCTGACAGCCGCTCATGGGCCGAGGCGGCGGGAGCCGGTCCGGCCGTCGAGGTTCCAGCGCAGGTCGAGGCGGCAGCCCGGGGCGGCCTGGAACTGCGCCACGCCCTGCAGGTGCGCCCCGGCGAACCGTTCCTGCTCGGGGGTCAGGTCCACCTGCGGCGGTTTCAGGTCGTCGCCGACCCGGGTGCGGCCCAGCGGCACCGGCAGGTGCGTGGACAGGAACAGCGCGACCAGGTCCGCCATCGCCCCGCCGACCAGCGGACACGGGCCGCGCAGGGCCGAGCCCGTGTCGGCGGCGCGCAGGTAGTCGAAGTGCTCGCCCTGGTACACGGCCGCGTAGCGGGGCTGGGGCAGGCCGTCCCAGACCTTCGTCGGCCGGTCCAGGTCCTCGAAGGCCAGGCCGAGACCGTCGCCGTCGGCCCAGGCGAAGAACGTCGGCCGGCCGATCGCCGTGAGCACCGCCTGCCGGTCGTTCAGTTCCGCGTACGGCGCGCCGAGGCTGGCGAACGCGGCGAACGCCGGGTTGGCCGCCATCACCCGCGAGCCCAGGACCCCGCCGTAGGAGTGTCCGACCACGGCGGTCGACTCCGGCCGCGTGTCGACCCAGCGCCGGTGCTCCCACTGGTTGCGCACCCACGCCAGGTCCCCGGCCGCCGCCGCGATGGCGGGGTCGTCGGCGCCCTGCGACAGCACCGCGGTGTGGCTGGGCACCACCACCACGTACCCGCACCGGGCCAGCACCGCCGCGAACCGCTCCCAGCGCGCGTGGTAGCCGGTGTTCGGCACGCCCTGCGGCGGCTGCCCGTGCAGGAACAGCACCACCGGCCACTTCGTCAGGCACAGCTTGAGCATGGGGGCGTTCGCGGTCGCGCCGTCGTAGCTCGGGTAGTACACGCGCACGTCGCGCGGCGTGCCGTGGACGGCCGCGGTCAGGTCCTGCACGCCCCAGAACACGGGGCGGCCGATGTCGGGGTTCCAGGTGACGCCCCCGGACTCGGCCGGATCCTCCGGGCAGCTGCCGGCCGCCGCTTCGATCGCCTCCCGGCAGCCCGGCAGCAGCGTCAGCGCCGTGAGCCCGCCGAGGCCCGCCAGTGCCCGTCGCCGGGACAGCCCGGCCGCAGTGTCCGCCATCGACCGAGCATGCGGCCCCGGTAGCCGCCGCACTGTGCGATGGGCGACTGCCGCCGGTTCGGCTATCCGACACCCAGCCGGTGATCGAGCAGGTGGCCGACGTGCCGAGGACCGTCCAGCCGGCATGGCAGCAGCCTGTCGGGTGGCGGCCGATGGCGCACTTTCACGTTCATGGCACTCTCTGCGCAGTGAGTTCGCCCGGGCGTCGGGTGGCCGCGGTCATAGCCGATAGACTTTGGAGTATGGGTGAACCCCTCTGCTGATAACGCGCTGGAGCTGCTGGGTCGCGCCATCAGCAGTGGCGGGGGATGCGCGACCTTCCTTCTGGCCGACGCCGGAGAGGTCGGCGACTGGGCGGGTGACACCAACGCGACGTCATCGGACCCGTACGACTTGGAGGGCTCGGACTGGCATCGCGTGATGCTCGAATCCCTGGACGACGACGTGGTCGAGGTCGACCTCGGAGCCGGGCGGGGCCTCGGCGTCACCATGGGAGAAACCGGCCGGCACACGGTCTTCCGCACGCCGACCGGACTTCTCCTGGCGACTCGCACGGGCGGTCCCGCCGGCGACGCCGACTACCCGACGGCCGCTGGTTCCACCGAGCGTCTCCTCGGCTCCGACGCCTTCTGGGACTTCATCGCCTCGCCGCTGACCAAGCCCTTCCTCGGTGGCACCCTGCGCACACCGAGCGGCTGGCTGATGATCATGTCGGCCATCGCGCCGGCCAGAGGACTGCACCGCGACGACTCACCGGTCCGGCTGCCCGCCCTGCTGGACGACGCCGAGCAGTCCGGCACGGACGCCGTCGAGCTCAGCGACGGGTACGGCGGCCGGGCGTTGCTGGTCCGGGTCGGACCGACGGCACTGTCCGTGTGGTTCGAACCCCAACACAGCGACCCGGCGCTCGGCACCGTCGAGCGATGCGAACTGCGATGCGAACAGTAGCGATGTCACGGTGAGCGCGGTGGTAGCGGGATGAACCCACTGGTGCGGTTGACATAGTCGGCGTATCCGGGCCGCCGTTGCAGCAGGCTTGCCTCCAGCAGCGGTTTTCCGGTCTTGGCGGCCAGGAACCAGGTCATCAGCAGCGGGGACAGGATCGTCGCGGCGCCCGCCCCACCGCTGGTGGCGGCGAGCAGGTACAGACCCCACCAGACGCAGGCGTCACCGAAGTAGTTCGGGTGACGGGTGTAGCGCCACAGGCCCGTGTCGAGAACCCTCCCGGCGTTGGCCGGGTCGCTGGTGAACCGGAGCAGCTGCGCGTCGCCGACGGTCTCGAACCCGAAACCGACCAGCCATACGGCCACGCCCACGGCCAGCCACGCGTCGGCGGGGGCCGATGAGTACTGCGCGACCTGCACGGGCAGTGAGATGAACCAGATCAGCGCACCTTGCAGCAGGTAGACCACGCCCAGGGCGTAGACGTGCCGGTTGCCTGGGGCGTGGGCCAGCAGCCGTTCGTAGCGGCGGTCCTCGCCGTGCCCCCAGCCGCGCCAGGCGATGTGCGCCGCCAGCCGCAGGCCCCACACCACGGTCAGCGCGGTGACCACGGCGCGGCGCACCGGGTCGCCATCACCGGCCGACAGCAGATACGTGGTCACGGCCACTGCGACGAAGCCGAGGCCCCACGCGACATCCACGCCCCGGTGACGGCCCAGCACCACCCCGAACACGAACGCGGTCAGCACCACCGCCAGCGCCGCGCAGGCGCTGACCGCCAGGTTCATCGCGAGCGGGCTCATCGGGCCGCCGAGAGCGTCTGCGGGCCGATGCCAGACCCCTCATCGCCGGGACGTACCGCCAGGACCTGGTCCACGTCCATCCTCCGCTCCTCGACCGCCGGCGCCCCGCCGACCAGGCTGAGCCGCCGCACCCGCGCGGTCGGCTCCCCGTGCTCCCATTGTCCTCGGCAGCCTCCTGCGCGGCATGGGTCGGTGGCGCCACCGTACGGCGGCGCCACCGGTAGGAGGGTCAGCGTGCGGTGACGGTTTTGAAGCCGCGCAGCCGCAGGCTGTTGGACACGACGAACACCGACGACAGCGCCATCGCCGCCCCGGCGATCATCGGGTTGAGCAGCCCCAGCGCCGCCAGCGGCAGGGCAGCGACGTTGTAGGCGAACGCCCAGAACAGGTTCGTCCTGATCGTCGCCAGAGTGCGGCGCGACAGCCGGATCGCGTCCACGGAGGCCATCAGGTCACCACGGACCAGGGTCAGGTCCGCGGCCTCGATCGCGGCGTCGGTGCCGGTGCCCATCGCCAGGCCGAGGTCGGCCTGGGCGAGGGCGGCGGCGTCGTTGACGCCGTCACCGACCATCGCCACGACCTTGCCCTGTGCCTGCAGCCGCTTGACGACGTCGACCTTCTCCGCCGGCAGGACCTCGGCGATCACCTCGTCGATACCGACCTCGGCGGCGATCGTCGTGGCGACGGTGGTGTTGTCGCCGGTCAGCAGCACCGGCGTCAGTCCCAGCGCCCGCAGCCCGGCCACCGCCTGCGCGCTGGTCGGCTTGACCACGTCGGCGACGGCGAACACCGCCCGCGCCGCGCCGTCCCAGCCGGCCAGCACCGCTGTGCGCCCGTCGCGTTCGGCGGCCTGCCGCGCCGCTTCGAGCTCGGCGGGCACGGCCAGGCCATGCTCGGCCAGCAGCGCAGCCCGGCCCACGACCACGGCGACACCGTCGACGGTCCCCGTCACCCCCAGGCCCTGGGTGTTGGCGAACCCGGACACCGCCGGCAGGTCGCCTGCCTGCGCCGCGGCCGCGGCGACGGCCTGCGCGATCGGATGCTCTGACGCGGCCTCGGCGGCCCCGGCCAGCCGCAGCGCGCCCGCACGGTCGGTGCCTTCGGCGGTGACGACGTCGACCAGCGTCATCCGGCCGGTGGTGACGGTGCCGGTCTTGTCCAGCACGACCGTGTCGACGCGGCGGGTCGATTCCAGAACCTCCGGGCCCTTGATCAGGATGCCGAGCTGTGCGCCGCGGCCGGTGCCGACCAGCAGCGCGGTCGGGGTCGCCAGGCCAAGCGCGCACGGGCACGCGATGATCAGCACGGCTACCGCGGCGGTGAACGCCGCCGCGACGCCGTTGCCGGTCCCGAGCCAGTACCCGAGGGTCGCGACCGCCAGGGCGAGGACGATCGGGACGAACACCGCCGAGATCCGATCCGCGAGGCGCTGCACGGCGGCCTTGCCGGTCTGGGCCTGCTCGACCAGCCGCGCCATCTGCGCCAGCTGCGTGTCGGCCCCGACCCGTGTCGCCTGGACGACCAGTCGCCCGCCGACGTTGACGGTCGCACCGACCACCCCGCCGCCGGGACCGACCTCGACCGGCACGGACTCACCGGTCAGCATCGACGCGTCGACGGCCGAACTGCCGTCGGTGACGACACCGTCGGTGGCGATCTTCTCCCCGGGGCGTACCACGAACAGGTTTCCCACGGTCAGCTGCGCGACCGGGATGCGCTGCTCGCGGCCGTCGCGGATGACGGTGACGTCCTTGGCGCCCAGCTCCAGCAGCGCCCGCAGCGCCGCACCCGCGCGGCGCTTGGACCGGGCCTCGAAGAACCGCCCGGCCAGGATGAACACCGTGACCGCAGCGGCGACCTCCAGGTAGATGTTGCCCGTGCCGTCGCTGCGCGAGATCGACAGGCTGAACGGATGCGTCATACCCGGCCGGCCGGCGGTGCCGAGGAACAGCGCCCACAGCGACCAGCCGAACGCGGCCAGGGTCCCGACCGAGATCAGGGTGTCCATGGTCGCGGCACCGTGGCGCAGGTTGACCCACGCGGCACGGTGGAACGGCGCACCGCCGTACACCACGACCGGCGCGGCCATGGTCAGCGACAGCCACTGCCAGTTCGTGAACTGCCACGCCGGCACCATCGCCAGCAGCACGACCGGCACCGCCAGCACTGCCGAGACCCACAGGCGCTGCCGCAGCCCCGCCAGTTCGTCGACCGGCTCGCCTGCCTCGCCCGGTGCGGGTGCGGCGGCCGGGGCGGCGGCGGTGTAGCCGGTCGCCTCGACCGTGGCGATCAGGTCATCGGCCGACAGCGTGTCGGGGAAGGTGACCGAGGCCTTCTCGGTGGCGTAGTTGACGCTCGCGGTGACCCCGTCCATGCGGTTGAGCTTCTTCTCGATCCGCGCGGCGCAGGAGGCGCAGGTCATACCGCCGATGGACAGCTCGATCTGCCGGGTGGCGTAGGTGAGCTGCGTGCTCTGGCTCATCAGTGGCCTCCTTCGTGTCCGTGCGGCGATGCGCTGGGCGCGGGCGCCGGAACTGCCGGCGCAGGCGGGGTCTGCCCGGCGACTGCGGTGAACGCCGCGGTCCGTACGGCACCCGCGTGCTGGAAGTCCAGGAACAGCCGGTAGGCCCCGTCGGAGGGGACCTCGGCGTGGAAGACGATCTGCGGACCGGCCGTGGTGCGTCCGTCGCCGGGCTCACCGTCGGGGTGCACATGCAGGTAGGCCAGGTCCCCGTCGCGCAGCGCCACCAGGTGGCCGTACGCGGCAAGGTAGGGCTGCAGGTCGGTGACCGGTTTTCCGTCCCTGGCCACGGTCAGGGTCAGTTTCGACGACGTTCCGGGAACAAGGTCGCCGCCGAGGGTCACGGTGTAGCCGTCGACGGTCGCCGTGCGGCCAGGCGAGGGCAGCGGCTGCGGCCGGTAGTCACCTGCGGCAGGCAGGTCCACGCCCAGGGTCAGCGGCCGGTCGCGGCCTGCGGGCTGGAAGTCGGCGAACAGGCGGTACTGCCCGGCAGCGGGCGCCTTCAGGTCGATCTGCCATACGCCGTCGGCGCCCAGTGTCGGGTGCACGTGCTGGAAACCGGTCAGATCCCGGCGGACGGCGATCAGGTGCAGGTCCTTGTCGTGCGTCGGCGTGTAGCCGGTGACCGGTTTGCCGTCCGGGCCCAGGACCGCCAGCCGCAGCGGGGCAGGCGAGCCGGTGGACAGGGCGGCGGTCAGCGGCTGCAGCCGGTAGCCGTCCTGGGCGGTCTGCAGCCCGCCGGGAACCGCGGGTGCGGCGGTGGTGGCCGGTGCCGGGTTGTGGCCCCCGTGTGCTGTGGGTGAGACGTGGGTGTCGTCCGCGGCGGCGGGGGAGGGGCCGGCCCGGTGTCCGGCCCCGTACGACGCCGCGAACACCGCTGCCAGACCGAGCCCGAACAGGCTCAGCTTGAGCGGGGTGTTCATGACTGCGCTCCGATCAGCTCGTAGCCGGCCTCGTCGACCGCGCCGGCGACCGCGGCCCGGGCGAGGGGTTCGGTGCTGGTCACGGTGACCGAACCGGTCGTCAGGTCGATCTGCACACCGGTCACGCCGTCGATCCTGCCGACCTCGGCGCTGACCGAGCTGACGCAGTGCCCGCAGGTCATGCCCTTGACGGTGTATACGGTCTCCATCGCCGCTCCCTTCGAGTGTATACCCCAGGGGGGTATGTCACGGCCACCGTAGCATACCCCCCGGGGGTGTATGCAAGGCGTGAGACATGAAGGCCGTCACATCGGCCGCACCCACCCCACCGGTAGCTGCTGACACCCACCCGACTGTGCGGATGCCTCCCGCGTATCAACCGCGGTACCCCCGGCGGGTATCTCCCGACCGGGATGCCCGTCCGGCGGTCGCAGTGGCAGTACGCGGCGGGCGCCCGTGATCGGGCGCCCGCCGCGTGACGACGCGATGGCCCGCTCAGCCGCGCTTCATCAGCCGTCCGACCGCGGCCATCATCTCGGTGGCCATCTCGTCGGCGCGGCCCTGCTCGGCGCCTTCGTGCATGCAGTGGCGGGCGTGTCCGTCGAGCAGGCCGAGCCCGACCTTGTCCAGCGCGGCCTGGATCGCCGAGATCTGGGTGAGCACGTCGATGCAGTACCGGTCCTCTTCGACCATCTTCTCGATGCCGCGGACCTGGCCCTCGATCCGGCGGATGCGGGTCAGCAACTGGTCCTTGCTGGCGGTGTAGCCGCGGGTGGGCCTCGGGGCGGCAGGCTCGGCGGGGTGCGTCGGCGTCGTCATGGCACCACTATAGCGAAACCCCCGGGGGGTATGTTAGCGTTCGAGCACCGTTCAGATACCCCCACCGGGTATAGCGCACTGCGGATCACGAACGGTCAAACCACGGGTGGGCACTACCCCCACGGGGTATGTTCCGAAGTGGATCTAGAGAAGACGGTATTGGGGACCGACATGAACGACCACACCGGCGACCACACCGGCAACCACGACCACGGCATCGAGCAAGGCGCCCGTGTCGCCGAAGTCGCGCTGGACTTCTGCTTCTGCGGCACCGAACTGGCCGCCCTCGAACGGTTCCTGACCGGGCAACCGGCGATCACCGCGGCCCGTGCCGACCGCACCCGTGCCGTCGTGCACGTGACCTACCACCCGCACCGCACCGACCCGGCCGCGATCCGCCAGTTGCTGAGCAGCCACGGTTACGGCTGCCAGTGCGTCGATTGCGACGCCTCCTGCTGCCAGCCGGGCCACCCGGCCGCCGGAGCGCCTGACGAGCTGCACGCCCACGGCCACCACCCCAGCCATACCGCCGCAGCAGCCGCCGCCGAGTCCCACACCGCACACCACGACGGCGGCCACAGCGCCAACCCCGGCACCGTGACCGCGGCGCGTCCTGACACCGGCCACGGCGAACACGCCGTGGACCACGACGACGCCCAGCACGGCGGGCACGCCGAGCACGGCGGACACGACGAGCACGCCGGTCACGGGGCCGACATGGTCAACTCGATGCTGCGCCGCTTCGTCGTCAGCGCGGTCCTCACCATCCCGATCGTGGCGTTCTCGCCGATCGGCGAGGCGGTCGGCCTGCCGTCGCAGCCGCCGTTCGGACTGTCGATGGGCTGGTTCGGGCTGATCCTGGCCACCCCGGTCGTGTGGTGGGGTGGCTGGCCGTTCATCTCCTCGGCCGCCCGCTCGCTGCGCTACGGCGAGGTCACCATGATGACCCTGATCGCCGTCGGCATCCTCGTCGCCTACCTTTACTCGGTGGGCGCGACCCTGACCGGCGGGCACGAGGTGTTCTTCGAGGCCGCCGCGATGCTGACCACACTGAGCCTGCTCGGACACTGGCTGGAGATGCGCTCACGCTTCGCCACCGGCCGCGCCGTGGAAGCGCTGCTGTCGCTGGCGCCGCCGACGGCGATCGTGCGCCGCGACGGCCGGGAGTCCGAGATTCCGCTGGAGCAGGTCGTCACCGGTGACGTCATCGTCGTCAAGCCCGGCGCGAAGATCCCCGTCGACGGCGCCGTCGCCGACGGCACGTCGTACGTGGACGAGTCGATGATCACCGGTGAGCCGGTGCCGGTCGCCAAGCAGGCAGGCGACACCGTTGTCGGCGGCACCATCAACACCACCGGCGCGTTCACGTTCACCGCCACCGCCGTCGGCGCCGACACCGCCCTGGCCCGCATCGTCGCCATGGTCCAGAACGCGCAGGCGTCCAAGGCCCCCGCGCAGCGCCTGGCCGACACGGCCGGCAAGTACCTGGTCTACGTCGCGCTCGGCGCCGGTGCGCTGACGTTCGCCGCGTGGATGCTGTGGGGCGCCCACAGCGTCGGGTTCGCGCTCACCGCAGCGGTGTCGGCGATCGTCATCGCCTGCCCCGACGCGCTGGCCCTGGCCACCCCGACCGCGATCACCGTCGGCGTCGGGCAGGGCGCCCGCGGCGGGGTGCTGTTCAAGAACGCCACCGCCCTGGAAGCGACCGCCGGCATCGACACCGTCGTGTTCGACAAGACCGGCACCCTCACCCAGGGCAAGCCGGCTGTCACCGACCTCGTGTCCGCGGCGGGGTTCACCGACGAGGACCTGCTGCGCCTGGCCGCAGCAGCCGACCAGCCCTCCCAGCACCCCCTCGCCGCGGCTATCGTCGACGCGGCCAGGCGGCGCGGCTTCGACGTCACCCCACCGGAGGCGTTCGACTCGATCCCTGGCCACGGCGTCGCGGCCACCGTCGGCGGCCGCACGGTCCTGATCGGCAACGCCCGCCTCATGCAGCGCGAAGGCGTCGACGTCTCCCGGCTGCGGCAGCAGGCCGCCGTGCTGGCAGCCGACGGCAAGACCGCGATGTACGTCGCCGCCGACGGCAGGCCGGCCGGTGTCGTCGCCGTCGCCGACCCCGTCCGCGACCAGGCCCGCACCGCGATCACCGAACTGCACCGCGCCGGGGTCCGCACGGTGATGCTCACCGGCGACCAGCACTCCACCGCCGAAGTCGTCGCCCGCCAACTGGGCATCGATACCGTCGTCGCCGAAGTGCCGCCCGAGGACAAGGCCGGCCACATCACCGCCCTGCAGCAGTCCGGGGCGAAGGTCGCCATGGTCGGCGACGGCGTCAACGACGCCCCCGCCCTCGCCCAGGCCGACATCGGCGTCGCGATCGGCGCCGGCACCGACGTCGCGGTGGAGACCGCCGACGTCGTGCTCATCCGCGACAACCCGGCCGACGTCGGCTACGCCCTGTCCACCGCCCGCGCCGTCCGGAAGAAGATCAAACAGAACCTGTTCTGGGCCGCGATCTACAACCTGCTCGCGATCCCGGTCGCCGCAGGCGTGCTGTACCCGAGCCTGGGCATCCTGCTGCAACCGCAGTGGGCGGCCCTGCTGATGAGCGCCTCCACCATCATCGTCACCTTCAACGCCCTGCTGCTGCGCCGCCGCAGGCCACCGGCCCGGCAGGCCCGGCCCGCCACGGCCGGCTGAACGCACCGAGGCCGGTGTCGGGCGTCCGGCGGACGCAACTCCGCCAGAACCGCACGGTGTTGCGGGGGCGCCCGGCGGCGCCCCCGACCGGTCACGGTGTGCTGTAGCCGAAGGTGTACGAACCGGAGCCCGACACCGATTGCAGCAGGTACGTGTAGTACCCGGCGGTGCCGCTGTAGGTGAGAGTCTCGTCAGGGCCGCCGGTCGCGGCACTGGCCACGACGGTCCACGCCGAGCCGTTCCACTTCTGCAACTGCAGGTTGAACTCGGCTCCGGCGGGACCGTCCAGGCAGGCCCGGTGCGTGCCCGACACGGCGGTGTAGTAGTAGGTGCCGTCGGGCTGGTACGCCGAACCGCCGCCGGACAGACCGCCGGTCCGGGTGCTCTGATATCCGCTGCACCCGCCGCCACCGCCGATCTTCGCGCGGATGGCCCGGTCCATGACATCCAGGCCGACCAGGTTGAACGGCTTGCCCAGCGTGCGCATCAGCGAGTCCTGCGAGGGCCGGTAGATCCCGTTGGCGTACTGGTGGCCGCCCTGATGGCAGCCGATGACCCCGCCGTCGGGAGTCGCCCGGCCCAGGTACGCCGACCACTTGGCGCAATCCGACGACTTGGTGACGTTGGGTTCGCGCGGCTCGGCGCCGGTGTAGGTGGTGCCCGCGGTCCAGTACTCGTCGGCGAGCCCGCCCACCGAATGGCCCAGCTCATGGATCGCGATCTGCCCCGCTCGCGCGTTGCCGCCCGACACCGTCGCCAGGCTCGGATACCCCGCCCCGCCGTACTTGGTGGTGTTGCCGACCGCGACGATCGCGTCGACGGCCGGGGCCTGGGCGGCGTACTGCTTGGCCTTGGTCTTGTTCAGGCACAGCAGCCGCTCGATGCCACCGCACCAGAAGTACATGTCGAGCGCGGTGTTGCGGCTGATCCCCTGGGTCGGGTCGTTGTCCACACCGGACTGCGCGGAGACGACCTCGACGAGCCACACGTTGACCGAGGCGCGGTGCGTGCTCCAGGGCGCGGTCGCGGCGATCTCGTCCCACTTGGCCTGGGCGTGCTGGCGCAGCAGGCCCATCTCCGACGAGGTGTATCCGTCACCGACGATGACCAGGTCGAAGCGCTCGCTCGACGGTCCGGTGTCCTGGATCGCCACCGTGGCGGCAGCGGCGGCCGCGACGCGGCTGTCGGGGCTCATCGTGGCGGTGCGTTCGGCGGGCAGCAGCATGGTGGCGATGGTGCCGTCGGGGGAGAACACCTCCCGCCACTGCCGGTCCTGCGGCGCGGCGGTCGCGGGCGCGGCGGTGAGGGTCAGGATCGCCGACAGCAGCGCGGTCGCGGCGAGGGGCAGGGGACTTCGGCGCATCGGCGCCTCCTCTGAGGGCTGGTACGGAAACGCCCGCCGTCACTGAACCCGAGACATCGATGACGGTGCGTGGATGGCGTCTCACTGTGCCGCCCGGCAACCGGGCACCGGCAATCCCGGTGTGCCATAACCGCGACGTGATGGCCGCGCCCCGCACGGCCTTCCCCGCACGCCCGGGTTGGCATAACGTGCCGCTCGTGGAGCTCGAATTGCGCCATTTGCATTCGCTGTGTGTGATCGCCGACTCCGGCAGCCTGACCAAGGCCGCCACCCAGCTCGGCGTCTCACAGCCCGCGCTCACCGCGCAGCTGCAACGGGTGGAGCGCGAACTCGGCGCGCAGATCTTCCTGCGCGGCCGCCGCGGGGTGACCCCGACCCCGCTGGGCCAGTACCTGCTCACCCGCGCCCGCGGGGTGCTGCTGGCAATGGATGAGCTACGCAGCGGCGTCCGCCGGCACCCGTCGACGCAGCGGCCGGTCGTCCGGCTCGGCGGGATCGCCGGCGCGGTGTCGGTCGGTCTGGCCGACCGCCTCAGCGACCTGCTGCCCGAAGCCGAGGTCCGGCTGACCACCGAATACTCGCCCCGCCTGCTGTGGGAGCTGCTGCTGGCCGGACGACTGGACGCCGTCGCCACGGTCGACTACCCCGGGTTTCCGCTGCGCCAGCCGGTCTCGGTCCTGGCGGAGGTCGTCGCGGTGGAACCGGTGTTCGTCGCGATGTCGCACCAGCACCGTCTGGCCGGCCTCGACCGGGTCGACCTGGCCGAGCTGGCCGACGAACCCTGGGCGCTGAGCCCGCCGGACGGCTCCGGCTGGCCCGACTGCTTCCTCGTCGCCTGCGAGCAGGCCGGGTTCAGGCCGCGCGTGCTGTACACCGTCGCCGATGCGCAGCCCCTGCGCGAGCTCATCGCCACGCGGCGTGCGATCGCCGCCTGCCAGGCGGTCTTCGACAGCACCGACGGCGTCGCGGTCAGGCCGCTGGCCGGCGATCCTGTGAAGATGCGGCACCTGCTGGTCTGCCGCGACGAGGGCCCGCTGGCGCACATGTTCGACGGGCTGGTACGCCTGGCCCGCGAGGCGTACTGGGCCTACGCCGGCCGTCGTCCGCACTACCAGGCCTGGCTGCACGCCAACGGGCAGTCCAGCGGGTAGGTCCGCGAGCCGATCGATTTGGCAGCAGCACCGTCGGGTGGAGGGAGCGAAATCCACCCACCCGACGGATACGATCCGCGCGGGAACCTCAGAGGGTCAGCACGACGGTCGAGATGCTGCGGGCGCCGACGGTCACGGTGGCCCGACCTCCGTTGACGGTCACCGGCTGGCCGGCCGCATTGGCGTTCTGGGATGTGAGGTAGTGCGCCGCTGCCGCGACCTGCGCGGGCGCCTGGATCACCGCGTTGCTGATGGTGCTGGACGACCGGTTGAGGATCACCAGGGTGATCTTTCCGTCGCCCTGGTAGGCGGTCACCTCCAGCGGTGCGGCCTTGGCGCTCTTGGTCAGGGCGATGCGCTGGTAACCGGGTCGGACATACTTGGCGTACTGGGAGAACGCGTAGCCGCGCTTGAGCGGAGCCCCGGCCGTGGTGCCGTACGCGGACTCGCCGTCGCCGATGAACGAGTAGAAGCGCTTGCCGTACCACCAGATGTAGGCGCTCCAGTTCGACTCCATCGACTTGTGCACCGTGCGCATGATGTCGTCGAGCGTCTCGTTCCAGACCGCCAGGTTGGCCGGGTTGCCCCAGATGTTCGAGCCGCTGCCGTCTGCTTCGTGGAAGTTCCACTCGGTCATCCACACCGGCTTGCCGTACTGGGCAGCCCGCGCGTACGGCGCCAGCCGCCCCGAGGATTCGGTGCCGTACAGGTGGCCGCCGATGTAACCGATGTTGTCGCGGGCGCACGAGTCGTTCAGCGTCGGATCGGTGTAGCCGTAGTTGAGGTTCACCGCCTCGGCGACCATCAGCCTGGTGTTCTGCACTCTCGCGCCCTGGGCGCAGACGAAGGTCTGCAGTTCCGTGCCGCTCCAGTCCATGGAGTCGTAGTCGGGGTGCCAGTCCGGTTCGTTCTGTACGGAGGTGACGTCGATCGGCACGCCCTGGCCTCGCATGTACTGGACATAACTGTTCAGGTGGTTGGCGTAGTCGTCGTAGTAGTCGGTCCTCAGCTTGCCGCCGTTGACCCGGCTGTTGTTGGTCTTCCACGCCGCGGGCGCAGTCCACGGCGACGCGAGGATCTTCACCCCCGACCCGTAGGACTTCGCGGTCTTCAGGGCGTTCACGTGCGTCGACCACTCGCTGGAGACCGGTGAGACGCCGGTCCGCACGATCGACAGGCCGAGCTGGTTCTGGCCCAGGCCGACCAGCGTCTGCGTCTCGGCGGTCGACCAGGCTCCGCCCCAGATCGACGTCGCGGCCCCGAACCCGTCGATCGTCTGGTACCTGCCGGCGGTGTCCACCGTGATGTCCGGGGTGGTGGTCGGTGAGCTGCTCGGGGCAGCGCTGGGTGACGCGCTCGTGGTCGCCGTGGGCGAGGCGGTCGGCACCACGCCGCCGGTGCAGGCCGTCCCGTTGAGCACGAACCCCGTCGGAGCGGGATTGCTGCCGGTCCACGAGCCGTTGAAGCCGAACGACACGGTGCCGTTGGTCGCGACGGAGCCGTTGTAGCCGACGTTTCTCGCGGTGACCGCGGCGCCGCTCTGGGTCAATGTCGTGTTCCACGCCTGCGTGACCGTCTGGCCGGCGCCGAACGACCAGGTCAGCGTCCAACCGGTCACGGGGTCCCCGAGGTTGGTGACGGTGACGGCGGCGCCGAACCCACCCGTCCACTGTGACGACACGGCGTAGTTCACCGCGCAGCCCGCCGCCGCGGCCGACACCGGCACCGCCACGGCGACCGCGGCTGACGCCACCAGCACCGCGGCGACCGTCACCAGCCCGGCATGGTTGATGCTGCGTCTGTTCATGGGTCCCTCCTCGAACATGATCGGCCGGTGCTGATGGGGTGCCCTGCCGGTCCGGTCCGGCAGGGCACGACTCGCGATGTCAGCGCTGCAGGGTGAGCAGGCCTGGCCGGTAGGGCAGCAGCCCGTAGTCGCCGCCGGAGTTGGGCGAGCGGCCCTGGTAGAGCAGTTGCAGGTTGCAGGGGTCGATGGTCATGGTCTG